>JAULXA010000302.1:0-3206 GCA_032118875.1 Flavobacterium sp. | reverse complement strand
CCATTTTTCAACTACTTCTGGAGTAATTTTGCCTATATTTTTATAAAACCATTCTTGTAACACGCTTCTTTATTTTTCTGATTTATATAATTCGTAAGATTGAATGAAAGCATCAAAAAACAATTCTCCTTGTTTTTCATAACCTGCATTGGAATAATGGACTTTATCTCGAGCCATTAATCCCATTCTCGAATTGATATTTATATTTTTATTCCCACCAAAAACATCTAGTAAATCCCAAACGGCATACTTCTCAGTTGGCGCCATTTCAATGATTTTTTCAGCGTATTTTTCGATGTAAATATTTTTATATTTTCTATGTAAAACGGATGGCGGCGAAGTTGTAACCAAAATTGAGGCTTCAGGACATTTCTCCTTAATTCCGTCAATCATCTTTTTCAAATTTCCGAAATAGGTGGCAATATCTTGTTTATCGAAACTTTCATTTGTTCCTAAAGAAATCACGTATAAATCAGCTTCTAAAGCAGGTAATTGTTCGAAAAACATGGGGAATTTATTAAAATCACTTCCTTTTGCACCATTTACACCAATAGCACTATATGTAACTCCTGGTTTTTCATTTTCAAGAACTAAACCGTTTAGAGCAAAATCATTTACTTCTTGATTTCCTATAATTGTGATTTTATCAATTGGCGTTGTAGAAATATAATTGTTAGAAATTGGCGTATTTTCTAAAGCAATTGGTTCGTAAACATATTTTACTGTAGATACTGTTTTGTAAGTGGTAACCGATTTTCCTCCAGGAATTTTTAAAATTTTTCCATCTCGAATATTGTCCGATGTCAATCCGTTAGCTGCTTTTAATTGTTTTAACGAGATGTTGTATTTATCGGCAATTCCACCTAAAACTTCACCAGGCTTTATTTTGTGTGAACTCGTAGCTGGCGTTTTTACAGCTACTTTTTCTTGAGTCGTATAACTCTTTTTAGCAAAAGCTACATTAAAAATATTTTCGTTTTTTGGAGAAATGACTTTCAATTTTGTAAAATCGAATTGCGCATCTTTCACTAACATATCTATGTGGAAACTTTTTTGTTTGGGTTCGAAAGAAATTCCACTTACACCAACTGGTTTTGAAGCATCTGCATATAAATTTCTGGTAGCTGAAAATCCGCCAGAACCTGTAAAACGTATTGGCGAACTGTTATTTGTTCCTGCTAAACTGTATGGAAAAGTGAATCCGAAACCTGCATTACCAAAAACTTGCTGCATTCTTCTACGAATTTTAGCCGTAAACAAGTCGGCTTGAATGTGCGAATCACCAATATGAACAATTCGTACTTTTCTGTTTTGAGTTTGTTCTAAATCGAATAATTTTTCAAAAACATTAGCTAATGCTTTTTCATTTAAAATTACATTCCCAAACGCTTCGAAATTTGCCGTATCAATCGCAATAGTAACACTATCTGTTTCTACTTTTAACGAATCGGTTTGTGAAAAACCAATGGTTGTAAAAAGTAATATATATATAAATTTATTCATTTAAAGTGTCGTTAATTACAGGAATCGTATCGTTTACCACTGCTTTTGGTTTTGCTTTTTTCTTAGCTAAAATTCGCAATCTTTTGTATTCTTGATATCCTGTATCTATTTGTTTATAAATTAGTTGTGCAATTTCTTTGGCACCTCTATGATTAAAATGCGTGTAATCTTTATTCGCTCTAGCTGGTACGTTTTCTACCCATTTCACCATCGAACCATCGCCACCCATTAATGTGTATAAATTGACTAAACCAGCTTCTGATTTTACTGCATATCGTTTTTGCGCCATCACTAAAGGCGAAACAGCCGAATCAGATTTCATTTGCATGTCGTATTTAGTAGCTTTATCTGCTGTTGTGATAATTAAAATGGCTGCACCAGGAAAACATTCTTTTACGTGATTGACTACCGAAGTCATTTTTCTTTCGTACCAAGAATAATTTAACGAACCATAATTTAAAACGTTGGTTCCGAATTGTAAAATGATTAAATCGTATCCTAATTTTTGTTGGAATGCGTTCATTAAATCTACATTAAATGAACCTAAAGGCAAACCAGAATTTCCTCGAGAAGAGAAATTATCCACGTGAATTCCTTTTCCGTTATCGAAATTAAATCCATAAAATGGAATCGAATCGGCGTTAATGAAACTTACTTTTACATTCTTAACATCACCAGCCACTTGAGTGGTATTCAACATTGCATTAGTATTCAATTTTTTATAGACCGTATCTTTTCCGAAAATTTGACGTAAACTTCCCTTTTTATTTTTTGAACTTCCATAGAAAACCGTTGGATTATTTAAGGATGTTGAAAAACGATTTCTTCCTGCTTTATATTTTACCCAAGTTGGATTTGCTGTATCCTTTGCAAAAAACACCGAACCATTTACACCAAACGAACGCGATGGACTTTTTGTTTTTAAATACGATTGGGCTTTCCAGTTTGGAGAAAACTCATGAACAATCGAACCTCTTGAACCTGCAGATTCTGATGTTATGTTTACAAAACCAACACCTTCTCCACCAAAAATACTTTGAAATTGTGTACGAACATCTTGTACAATCATATCGCCATCAGTCATAGAATCTCCAAAGTATGCTATTCTGGCTTTTCCTTTTTTGTTTGTTTCTAATTGGTATAATTTTTCGAAAAACGGAATCAAATATTGATACCCTTTATATTGTTCAAATTTTTCACTAGAAAATTTAATTCCAAGTGGATTCGAAACAAATGATATGGTTTTGTTGGTTAAAGTATCTTCTTCAGAAAGATTTCCGCTTTCAGCAACCGCTTCTAACATTAAACTATCTACTACAACATTTTTACTGTTGGCAGTAGAATCTGGAAAAAGTTTTTTTGGTAAAAACGACTTAAATCCAATAAAAGATGCAATTGCAATTACTACAATTAGCCACGATTGAAAGAAATATGATTTGTTTTGGTTCACTTTATTTTGTTCTTAACCGCAAAGTTCGCAAGGATTTCGCAAAGTTCGCAAGGGTTTATTTTATAATTATAATGTTGTATTTCAAACTTCGTAATTCGTAAATCTTACTTCGTAAATTTTACTTTTACATACGTTCAGGAACGCTAATTCCTAACAATCCGAAAGCATTTTTAATTACGTTACTTACAGAATTTGATAATTGTACTCTGAATACTTTTTTATCTAAATTGTCTTCTCCTAAAATCGATACGTT
>JAULXA010000301.1:0-10006 GCA_032118875.1 Flavobacterium sp. | reverse complement strand
AAAGTTCAAAATAAGCTTTCCGATTTAAATATCATTTCCAAAAAAGCAGAATTCACTCAAATCGTAAAAAAAGCATAAAAAAGCAATCAAATTAAGTTCTGGCGCAAATTTTAACTACTTTTGAATTCAATAAAAAATTCGAATTCTCGTTATAAAAAAATGACATTTTCTCTGAAATCTCTTTTCGATAAAATTTCCGTTTGGCTTACAGCAAATAAGCTCAGAGAAAATGTCAGTATTATAACTTTAGCATTTTTAATTTGCATTCCAATCTTCATCTATTTTAGAAAAAATATTTTCTATTTTGATGCAGAAATTCCAATAGACAAAATCTTAATTTTTTTGGCTTTATTATCACTGTTTGTTTTTATCTTAAAAGTATTCAGAAAAAAATTAGCGTATTCCATATCACTTTATGTTTTGACATTTGCAATTGCTTCTACACAAGGGAATTATACTTTTTTTCAAGTTATAAATGCGTATAAAATTATTTTCTTAAGCGACCAAATGCAAAAAGAAGAAGCCGTTTTAGAACAAAAAACATTAAAACCATTTCCTAATAAAACTAGAGTTTTTGAAAGTGTCGATTTTTTAAATCCAAAAGTTAGAAATTTTGCATTATTTGCTGTGAATGAACATTTTACAAAAACCCCAAATTATGTGACTAACAGAAAGTTGATTCAATATTTTGCTGTTTTCAAAGAAATAAATGCACGTTGGAATTATGTAAACGATCCAAAAGGTCAAGAATATTTTGCGAGTGGAAGCGAAAGTTTACTTTATTTTTCTGGTGATTGCGACGATCACGCCATTTTAATGTGTTCAGCAATTAAATCTATTGGTGGAAGTATGCGATTAATCCATACAGGAAAACATATGTATCCAGAATTATTAATTGGAACCGCAAAAGACCTAGAAATTGCTACGTATTTAATTAGTAGTGAGTTATTTTCAAAACAAGCTAAACACAAAACCATTTATTTTCATCGTGATGATAAAGGGAAAATTTGGTTGAACTTAGATTATACGGCACGTTATCCAGGTGGACCATTTTTAGGTGAAGAAGTATTGAGTATTTTAGATTTACAAGAACCTGAACTTACCAATCAATCTGGGTTTTTCCAATAGCTTTTAAATAGTCATTCGCTTGACTAAAATGTTTGTTTCCAAACCAAAAACCTCTATTCGCACTCAATGGAGATGGATGTCCAGATTCTAAAACCAAATGTTTTTCTCTATTAATTTTTAAGCCTTTTTTATGTGCAAAACTTCCCCAAAGCAAAAAAATAACATTTTCGTAATTTTCTGAAATATAACTTATTAAACTATCTGTAAACAAGTTCCACTTTAAGTGCTTGTGACTATTTGCTTCATCTTTTCTTACCGTTAAACCTGCATTTAAAAGTAAGATTCCTTGTTGCGCCCAACGTTCTAAATTTCCGTTAGTTGGTAAAAATATCGAATCAAAATCGGAATTGATTTCCGCAAAAATATTCTTTAAGGAAGGTGGGATTTTCACACCATCATTTACCGAAAAACATAAACCATTCGCTTCACCTTCTCCGTGATAGGGATCTTGACCAATAATTACGACTTTTAAATCATCTAACTTGCATGTTGAAAAAGCATGAAATATCAATTCCTTTGGCGGAAAACAAATCGAAGTATTGTATTCATTTTCAACATCTTGCATTAATCTCAAAAAATATTCTTTTTGAGTTTCAGCATCAAAAAATGGTTTCCAAGAAAAATCAATATCTTTATAGAGCATATTTATAGTTTTTACAAATATAAAAACTTTATCTTTTGTAACTTTGCGAATATACTAGAATTATAGAATGATTTCAATTACCGATAAAACACTAAAAGACTTAGAATTTCATACCATTTTACAAACCATTTCTGACCGATGTAATACAGAAATTGGAATGGAAAAAGCACTTCAAATTCAGCCCTTTAAAAGCAAAGAAATTTTGTTTTCAGAATTGGCTTACACGAATGAATATGTTTCTTCTTTTACGAATAATAACGCGTTACCTAATCACGGATTTGAAACGGTAACCAGCGATTTGAAATTATTAGCTATTGAAGATAGTTTTCTTGAATTAGCTGCCATTAAAAAAATATTAGATTTAAGTAAATCTACCAATGAATACTTGAAGTTTTTAAAGAAATTCAAGGAATATTATCCCGAATTATTTCAGAAATCAGCAGAAATTGAGTTTACACCTTTTATTACGAAATCTATTGAAGAAATCGTAAATAAATACGGTGAAATTAAAGACGATGCTTCTCCTGATTTAGTCAATATTAGAAGAAGTATTAATGTGGTTCGAGGTAAAATCAACCAGAGTTTTGGAATGGCTTTATCACATTTTAATTCTTTAGGTTATTTAGATGACATTAAGGAAACTGTAGTTGATAATCGCAGAGTTTTAGCGGTTCAAGCGATGTATCGAAAGAAAGTTAAAGGTTCTATTTTAGGAAATTCTAAAACAGGAAGTATTGCTTATATCGAACCAGAAACAACTTTAACTTATTCTCGAGAATTAAACAATTTAGAGTTTGAAGAACGTGAAGAAATTATGCGAATTTTACGCGTGCTTTCTGCTACAATCAGACCGTATGCGAACTTAATTGCACAATATCAAGATTTCCTTTCCGATATCGATGTGATTGCCGCAAAAGCGAAATATGCGAATAGAATCAACGGAATTCTTCCAAAAATTAATGACGAAAAGCGTTTATTTTTTAGAGAAGCCTTCCATCCTATTTTGCTTTTAAATAACAAAGCAGAAAACAAACCTACTTTCCCACAAACCATTGAATTAGAAAGCAATAACCGAATTATTGTGATTTCTGGGCCCAATGCTGGTGGAAAAACCATTTCTTTAAAAACCATTGGTTTATTACAATTAATGTTGCAGTGTGGGATGTTAATTCCGGTTCATGAACGAAGTGAAACGTTTTTATTTGATAGAATTTTAACGGATATTGGCGACAATCAATCTATTGAAAATCATTTAAGTACGTACAGTTATCGTTTGAAGAATATGAATTATTTCTTGAAAAAATGTAACGATAAAACCTTATTTTTAATTGACGAATTTGGTACAGGTTCTGATCCAGAATTAGGTGGTGCTTTAGCAGAAATTTTCTTAGAAGAATTTTACGATAGAGAAGCTTACGGAATTATTACAACACATTACACCAATTTAAAAATCTTAGCTAACGAATTGCCTTTTGCCAGTAATGCCAACATGTTATTCGATGAAAAATCGTTGGAACCGATGTATAAATTGCATTTGGGTCAGCCAGGAAGTTCGTTTACTTTTGAAGTTGCACAGAAAAATGGTATTCCGTACGGATTGATTAATCGTGCGAAAAAGAAAATTGAAGGTACAAAAGTTCGTTTTGATAAAACCATAGCGACTTTACAAAAAGAGCGTTCTAAAATGGAAAAAACTTCGGTTTCCTTGAAAGAAGAAGAAACCAAAGCGCGTGAAGAAAGCAAGAAAATGGAATCTATCAATAGTAAAATTCAGGATAAATTAGAAAAATATCAAGAATTGTACGATGCGAATCAGCGTTTGATTTACATGGGTCAAAAAATTGATGATATTGCGGAGAAATACTTCAATAATAAAGATAAAAAGACTTTAATTGGCGATTTCTTAAAAGTCGTTGAAATTGAAAATTCGAAACGTAAAAAAATATCTGCTAAAGAGAAAAAAATCAAAGAAGTTGTTGAAAAACAAGTGATTGAAGAAGTCAAAGTTAAGGTAGAAGAAATTCGTATCGAGAAAAAAGAAAAGAAAATTAAGGCCAAATTAGTTCCTGAAAAACCAGTTGTTGTTTTAAAAGTTGGAGATCGCGTTAGAATGAAAGACGGAAAAGCTATTGGAACTATTGAAAAAATTGAGAAAAACAAAGTTTCTGTCAATTATGGCGTTTTCATGTCGAAAGCCAATTTGGACGACTTGGAATATGTACAGCCAAGTTAATATGTCAATTTTAGGTTAGATTAATTTGTCTAACTGCTAATTAATAAAGGCTTTCTCCATTCAAATCTGTCGTTAACACATCGCTCATGTAATTGAAAAATGGTCGCATCGCAGCAAAAGTGACGATTACTTCTTCTTTAAAATTAGGCGCTAAGACTTCTTTGTTTGAGAATTTTCTCGTCATTAAATATTGCTTTTTTCTAATTAAATCGATATTTGGATGTGTTTTATCAAAGTTTTTTGGTGCGGTTTTTAATTCTTCACCTTGTAACGTTCCGAAGATTTTTTTGAAAGTATCATCAGCGATTATTTCTCTTAAATCGGAAGCATCTAATTCTAATTCTTTACGGATTCGTAATAAATCTTCGTTATTTGGTTCCCAAAATCCACCACCAACAAAACTGGCATCATTTTCAATATGTAAATACATTCCACCACGAAGCATAGGTTTCGTTCTAGAAAATCCAACAGAAAAATGATTTTTATAAGGTAATTTATCTTTAGAAAAACGCACATCTCTATAAATTCTGAACACTTGCATTTTTTCTAAACTATCGATTTTTTCTAATTCTGAAAATACTTCTGTAAAGAAAGCTTTTGCTAAATTATTTTCGGTTTCAAAACGTTTTTTATTTTCGGTAAACCAATCGCGGTTGTTGTTTTTGGTCAGTAAGTCTAAAAATTCAAAAGTAGATTTTGTTAGCATGTTTTAAGTATATTTTGAATTATAAAAGTAGTGAAAATAAATTGACAAACGGCCTTATTGACTAATCAACCTTGCTCCTGTTCCATTCTCCTCACTATAAATCGTTTTTCCGAAATCAATAGAAATTCCGGTTGCGATATCTTTTTCCAATAATAAGGCGCCGTCCATATCTACATAATCTAAAAATGGTAACAAATGTGCAATTGCAGAAATTCCTATAGTCGATTCGGTCATGCAACCTACCATTGTTTTCAATCCTAGCGATTTAGCTTGATGAATCATTCGTAAAGCTGGTGTAATTCCGCCGCATTTCATTAATTTGATATTTACACCGTGAAAATAATTGTGACATTTTAAAACATCTTCTTCTTCGATGCAACTTTCGTCAGCAATTATAGGTAAAACGGAATGTTTAAACACTTCGGCATGCCCTAAATAATCATCTGCTTTTAAAGGTTGTTCGATAAATTCTACACCTAAATCTTTTAAAACAATAGCGTTTTTAATGGTTTCATCTACTGTCCAACCGCAATTGGCATCAACACGGAAAATGGCGTTGGTTTCTTTTCGTAACGCTTTTACGATTTCAATATCGTTTGGAGTTCCTAGTTTGATTTTATAAATCGGCCAAGGCATTTCCTTCATTTTTGAAACCATTTCGTCAATGTTAGAAATTCCAATCGTATAATTTGTTAATGGATTTTTATCGATGGACAAATTCCATAATTCGTATAGTTTCTTTCCTTTTTTTCGAGCAAATAAATCGTGAAAAGCAATATCTAAAGCACATAAAGCGAATCGGTTGTGCAATAAATATGGATTTAAAGTGTTCCAAAATTCCTCTGGAGAAAGGTTCTCTGAATTTTCAATTATTGGAATGATTTCAGTAATATCAGATGCAATTTTATACGTATCTAATTCGTAATACGCATTTTCAGTAGCTTCACCAAAACCAGAAATCCCATCGCTAATTAATTCTACAATTAACGTGGGTTTTACATCAAACGATAAACGAGAAATTTTAAAATTGTGTTTTAATTTTAAGTCGTAATGATGAAGTTTTACTTGCATTTTGTGGGGATTTAAACATAGAGAAAAAGGGGTCTCGATGCATTTTTGTTTTGTTACTCTTCACAAAAACACTCGAACTGACGTTACTAAAAATATTATTTAGAACCTCCTAATCGATCTTCAATAAATTCAATTTGTGTTTTTCCATGAGGTCTTGACTTTCCGTCTTCGTCTAAATTCACCATCGTAATATTATCAATCGTAATGATTATATCGCGCGTCATCATGTTTCGAACCACACATTTTAATACTAATGAAGATTTTCCGAATTTCACTACATCAATACCAATTTCAATAATATCCCCTTGTTTGGCAGCGCTCATGAAGTTGATTTCACTCATGTATTTCGTAACCACTTTCGGATTTTCCAATTGTACGATGGAATACAACGCCGCTTCTTCATCAATCCAAGCTAGTAATTGGCCTCCAAATAAGGTTCCATTTGCGTTTAAATCTTCGGGTTTTACCCATTTTCTGGTATGAAATCTCATGTTAATAGTTTTGAAAGTATAAATTTAGTAATTATATTTGAGAATTAAACTTTGAAAAATGAATTTAACGGGTAACTGGCAAGGCTTTTATGAATACGGATTAGGTTATGAATTACCTTTTTTTGGTCAGAGAGTAAAAATTAATGCAATAATTACTGATGTGAATGGTTCATTTATAGGAGAAATTGAAGAAGAAATTTCGGAGTTTTCGGTTCATCTTAAATCTGCACTCAAAGGTTTTACAGAAAATGATTTTATTTCATTTGTTAAAAATTACTCACAAAAACCAGAAATAGATAATTCATCCAAGATAATTTATGAAAATGGTCATTTAGAAATAGAACATGAAGGATTTATTGATGAGGAAAATCAATCAATTTATGGTAAATGGATGATACGAGAAATCATGACAGATGAAAATTTAGGGACTTTTGAATACACAACTGAAGGTATTTGGTTCTTATCAAGAGTATTTTAAAATCCCTATACTATTTTATTTTTCACGACTTTTCAAAACTTCCACCACATCATTTAATTTAAAACCTTTGGCTTGTAGCAAAATAAGGTAATGAAACAGTAAATCAGCGCTTTCAGACAAGAATAAATCATCGTTATTGTCTTTCGCTTCGATGACAACTTCAACCGCTTCTTCACCAACTTTTTGAGCAATTTTATTGATTCCTTTTTCAAATAAAGAAGCTACATAACTTTTTTCTGAAGTCGCTTTTTCTTTTCGCTCTTGAATCGTATTTTCTAGTTTTGAAAGAAAGCTAAAACTTGAATTGTTTTCTTCTTGCCAACACGTATCAGAACCGGTGTGACACGTTGGTCCAACAGGATTAACTTGAATTAAAAGCGTATCACTATCGCAATCATTTTTAATTGAAACTAGGTTTAAAAAGTTACCACTTTCCTCTCCTTTTGTCCATAATCTGTTTTTAGATCGACTGAAGAAGGTCACTTTCTGAGTTTCTAATGTCATATCTAAAGCTTCTTGATTCATATAGCCCAACATTAAAACCGTTTTGGTTTCGTTATCTTGTATGATGACTGGAATTAATCCGTTTGTTTTTGTAAAGTCAATTCTCATTTTATATATATTATTTTTTAAACGCAGATTGGAGAAATTTATAAAATTTTAATAATTTCTTTAATCTGTGTTGTTAACTATATTCTTACTTCTATATTCTGTTCTTTCAAAAATTGCTTTAATTCTGGAATTTCTATTTCTCCAAAGTGAAAAACACTAGCTGCTAAAGCGGCATCCGCATTTCCTTTTTCGAAAGCATCTGCAAAATCTTGCATAGTTCCAGCGCCACCTGAAGCAATAATTGGAATATTTACTAATTTTGAAATGGTAAGTAAAGCTTCATTAGCAAAGCCGTCTTTTGTACCGTCATTTTCCATAGAAGTAAATAAAATTTCACCTGCTCCACGATTGGCGACTTCCACTACCCAATCAAATAAATTAATATCTGTGGCTTGTTTTCCACCAACTAAATGTACTTTCCAAATGCCGTTAATTCGTTTGGCATCAATCGCAATCACCACACATTGACTCCCAAATTTTTGCGCCAATTGGTTAATTAAATCGGGGTTTTTCACTGCTGATGAATTTATAGAAACTTTATCAGCGCCGTTTTTTAAAAGAATTTCTACATCTTCCACGGAATTGATTCCACCGCCAACTGTAAACGGAATATTTATGGTTTCCGCTACTTCTCGAACTAAATTTATCAATGTACTTCTTCGTTCTTCAGTGGCAGAAATATCTAAGAAAACCAATTCATCTGCACCCGTTTCTGAATATTTTTTAGCTAATTCAACAGGATTTCCGGCATCAATTAAATCCACAAAATTGACACCTTTTACGGTTCTTCCGTTTTTAATATCCAAACAAGGTATGATTCTTTTTGTCAGCATTTTATTTAGAAATTATATAATTTTCCAATTGTTTTAACGAAATTCTATCTTCATAAATCGCTTTTCCGATAATCACACCTTCGCAACCTAATTCGGCTAATTTTGGGATTTCATCAAATTCTGAAATACCACCAGAAGCGATTAATTTGATATGATTGGTATTAGCTTCTGTATTACAGTGTTCTAAAATTTGTTTATAAACGTCAAAACTTGGACCTGTTAACATTCCGTCTTTACTGATATCCGTACAAACCACATAACTAATTTTGTTTTGCAAATAGTTGTAAATAAAAGGCAACAAATCTTCTTGAGATTCTTTTTTCCATCCAGAAATGGCAATTTTAGCACCAGTTTCATACGGATTAAAATCGGCTCCTAAAATCATTTTATCAGCTCCAAACTTTTCAATCCATTTTAAAAATTTCTCAGCATCATTAACCGCAATACTTCCTCCTGTAATTTGGTTGGCACCAGAATTAAATGCGATTTTTACATCACCACTAGTTTTTATTCCACCTCCAAAATCAATTTTCAGGTTGGTTTTATTTGCAATTGCTTCTAATACTTTGTGATTCACTATTTTGCCAGTTTTTGCGCCGTCTAAATCAATTAAGTGTAAATATTCAATTCCGTGATCTTCAAATGATTTTGCTACATCTACTGGATTATCGTTATAGATAATTTTTGTCTTAAAATTACCCATTGATAATCGCACACATTTTCCATCAATGATATCAATTGCTGGAATAATTCTTATTTTTTTCTTTTTCATTTTATAAATTCAAAAAGTTATCTAATATTCTTTCGCCCCATTTTCCGCTTTTTTCGGGATGAAATTGCACACCATAAAAATTGTTTTTCTGTAAAGCTGAAGCATATTCTACTTCGTAATTTGTATTCGCAATCGCTAAATCAGTATTCGGAACATAAAAACTATGTACTAAATACATGAATTCGTTTTCGTTGATATTTTCAAATAATTTCGACTTCAAATTGAAAATCGTATTCCATCCCATTTGTGGCACTTTAACAGCATTTGAAAACTGAATCACATTTGTATCAAAAATTCCTAAACCCTTAGTATTTCCTTCTTCAGAATAGTTACACATCAATTGCATGCCTAAACAAATTCCTAAAACCGGTTGTTTTAATGTTGGAATAAGTTGATCTAAACCACTTTCTACAAGCATTTTCATCGCACTACTCGCCTCGCCAACTCCAGGAAAAATAACTTTATCCGCTTGTTGAATTTCGATTGGATTTTTAGACAAAATAGCTTCAAAACCTAATCTTTTAATAGCAAACTGAATACTTTGTATGTTTCCAGCGCCGTAATCTATAATTACTATCTTCATTACAACATTCCTTTTGTGCTTGGTAAAATCATCTTTTGAACATCTCGTTTTACTGCAACTTTTATAGATTTTGCGAAAGCTTTAAAAATAGCTTCAATTTTATGATGTTCATTTGTTCCTTCTGCTTTGATGTATAAATTCGCTTTGGCTCCGTCTGTAAAAGATTTGAAAAAGTGATAAAACATTTCTGTTGGCATTTGACCAATCATTTCACGTTTGAAATCGGCTTCCCAAACCAACCAGTTTCTTCCACCAAAATCAATAGCAACTTGTGCTAAACAATCGTCCATTGGCAAGCAAAAACCGTAACGTTCAATTCCTAATTTATTTCCTAAAGCTTTGGCAAAAACTTCACCTAAAGCAATAGCTGTATCTTCAATAGTATGGTGTTCATCGACTTGTAAATCGCCTTTCACTTGAATATCTAAATCCATTTGTCCGTGACGTGCGATTTGG
>JAULXA010000300.1:0-23435 GCA_032118875.1 Flavobacterium sp. | reverse complement strand
AAATGTATTTTGATAATTTACAGAACCATTTAATTGCGGTAAACCCATTGCAGTGGTTTCCCATTTTTTTTGTTTGGCAATTTCTAAATCTCTATTGGCGTTTACTACGCTGTAGTTATTCTTTTGAGCTAGGTCAATAGCTTGTTGCAAAGTGAAACTAGAAGTGTTAGTTTCTGTTTGCGAAAAAACGCTCATTGAACTCAAAAGAAAAAGAAATATTTTAAAGTTTATTTTCATTCTGTAGATGTATTAATTATTATTATTTAAGTGTAATTGTTTTTCTAATTCTATATTTCCTGCTAATGTTGCCATAGCACGAATATGGTATTCTAATGCTTTGAATTCTAAAATATTTGCATCTTTTTCCAATACAGTATTTTCATTGATACTAAAAATTAAGGTGTAATAAAATTTTACATAATTTTCAATATCTATGTCGCTTCTATACAAACCTTCTGCAATTCCTTTTAAAATATTATCTCTAAAACAACATTCACAAATTTCAATTTGACTGCCCAAAACCTTATGATAGACTTCAGGATAATGCCTTTTCAGTTGATAAAGTGGTGAAGTTTCTGTTGATTTGAACATCTCTTTAAACATTCTTCTGATTTCAAAATTCTCTTCAATAGCATTATAATTTTTAGCCACAATACTATTGATTGTTTCATGAACTTCTTTGTGAACCAATTGTGTACTTTCTTCAATTAGCAATTCTTTGTTAGAAAAGTATTTGTATATCGTTTTTTTAGAAATACACATTTCGCAAGCAATATCATCCATAGTAATACTCTTGAAACCTAGTTTCAAAAACATATCTTTGGCTTTATTGATGATTTTATCTTTCATTTTTTATTGGGGTATTTTGTAACAATTTCTTTTAGTCATTTTCTTTTCGAGGGCAAAGGTATTGTGGAAACTTTTAATACTAAAATAGTTTCCTTAATCTTCACTTAAATTTAACATTTAATTTATAGTGTTTGTGGTGAATTCTAAATTGGCGGTTAAGTTTAAATTATAACCAACCAATAAACCATTATTTTGTAAATTTGAGTTAGAAAACAAACCAAAATCTTGACGATTAATTTCTCCAATAATTTCAATAAGCACTTTCGAAGAATCATTTGTGTTTTCTAACTCCACAATTTTCGCATCCAACTCCACCACTTTTGTAATATTATTGATAGTTAAATAACCTTTTACAAAGTTGATGTTGTCATTTATTTTTTCATATGAAATTGATTTGAACTCCACCAAAGGATATTCACTCAAGTTCATATAATCTTTTAATTTTAAATTGCTTTCTATATGTTCTAATTTACCTTCTTTCTTATTCACATCTAAAACAAATTCTAAATTGGCATTTGTAAGTTGATTATTTACAATATCAATTGAACTCGAAAGTTGATTAAACGAACTATCCATATAAGCTATGATTGAATTTTTTGCTCTAACCATAAAATCAGATTGATTTACATTTAGGTTCCATTTTGTATTTATCATGGTGTAGGATATTAAAATTTATTCGGCAAATATATGATGGAAACTTTAAACACTAAAATAGTTTCCTTGAATTTCACATAAATTTAACATTTGAATAAGTGAGCTATTTTGCAATTATTAGTTTAAATTTACCAAAAATTACAAGTATGCTTTCACTATCAGATTATCAAAATGTTATTACGGAAGAGTTTTCCAACTTACATATAGACAAACAGCCAAAAAATTTATACGAACCTATAGATTATATTTTATCGCTTGGCGGAAAAAGAATCCGACCAGTTTTAACGTTAATGGCCGCTGATATTTTTGATGGTGATCATAAAAAAGCTATTGCTGCAGCCAAAGCCGTTGAAATGTTTCATAATTTTTCGTTAGTTCATGATGACATTATGGACGATGCTCCTTTGCGACGTGGGAATGAAACCGTTCACGAAAAATGGAATCTAAACACAGGGATTTTATCTGGTGATGCGATGTTAATTTTAGCGTATCAATATTTTGAAAATTACGAACCGAAAATATTTCAAGCTTTAGCGAAATTATTTAGTAAAACCGCTTTAGAAGTTTGTGAAGGTCAACAATATGACGTAGATTTTGAAACGCGTGATGATGTTACCATTCCGGAATATTTAAAAATGATTGAATACAAAACGGCTGTTTTATTAGGCGCTGCCATGAAAATGGGTGCGATTGTAGCCGAAACTTCAGAAGAAAATGCGGATTTAATATACAATTTCGGGTTGAATTTAGGAATTGCTTTCCAATTACAAGACGATTATTTAGACGCTTTCGGAAACCCAGAAACCTTTGGAAAACAAGTCGGTGGTGATATTATCGAAAACAAAAAAACCTATTTGTATTTAAAAGCAATGGAGTTTTCAAACGAAGCAAACCAACAGCAGTTATTACATTTATTTTCGATTCAACCACAAGAAAATACAGATAAAATCGAATCGGTAAAAGCGGTTTTCAATGCTTCTGGCGCGAGTCAAGCCACACAAGATGCCATTTCAAACTATACAGAAAAAGCATTTGAAACGTTGGAAAAAATGCATTTATCGGAAGATAAAAAAATGATTTTAAGATTGTTTGGCGATAAATTAATGAATAGAAAAGTTTAAGAAATTTTCAATTTAAAAAAATGAGTTATTTACCACCAACATCCATCGATTCATTAATTGAAGAAGCTGAAGAACAACATTTGTATTTCAAATTAATTGAGCAAACCAATAAAGATTTTGCTTTAGCTAATGAAAATATAGATATTCCTTTGGATATTTTTCCTTTTGAATTAAAGCTTTTGGTTCAGGAAAAAATATTAAAATTAATCAATCACAAATTCGCAGAATATTTAAATTTATTATATATCATTGACGTTTCCGAAGATCAAATTAAAAAATTAGATGGTTCAGATGTTTTCAAATTGTCTGAAGATGTCACGTTTTTAATCTTAAAACGCGAATGGCAAAAGGTTTGGTTTCGAAACAAGTATTAATTTATTCCAAGTCTTTCTTTAAAATTACTTTATTCCACAATTCTTTTCCCTCTTTATCAAACAAAGATAGTTTCATTTGACGCATTTCTTTTTCACCAGAAAAGGAAAGCATACCAAAAACGTGTTGCGCAAACAAACTGCCTTCCACTCTGTTTTTGTTTTCTTCTTTAGCTACTTTTTCAATATTTCCGTGACCAGAAGTTAATGGTGAAACGGTCCAATCATATAAAGAATAAGAATTGCTGCGTTTTAACATAGATAATTCTGTAAAATGTCTGTCGCCAGAAATAAACGTCACGCCTTTTATTTTATTTGCTGTAATTTCATTTAATAGTTGTTCTTTTTCGGTTTTATAATTTTCGTAATTTTCAAAAACAGCTTCGGTATTTAAAACTTGACCTCCAACTACGATAATTTTAAAACTCGCTTTTGAAGCAACTAAAGCATCAATTAACCATTGCATTTGTTCCGTTCCAAGCAGCACTTTTTCGCCAGTAACTCTTTCGTTTGGTGATTTAAAAAAACGATTATCTAATAGAAAAACTTCGGCATCGCCCCAATTGAAACAAGAAAAAACACCTTCTTTTTGATTTGGATTTATTCCGTAAAATTTATTTGCCCAAAAATCTTTAAAAGCTTGTTGCGTTACATATTTATTGTAATACCCTCTATCACTATCATTTGGTCCAAAATCATGATCGTCCCAAATGGCAAAATTTTGAGTTTTTGCTAACAGAGGTTGCATTTCTTTTATTTTTCTAGAATGTGAATATCTGTGATAAATTCCAGTTTGACTGTCCCAATCTGCTTCACGTAAGTAAATATTATCGCCTCCCCAAAGCATTATGTCTGGATTTTTTTTAGCAATACTTTCAAAAATAAAATAGTTAGAACCATAAGGTTTTCCTGGCCTGTCCAAAGCTTCTTCACTTACATAGGAACAACTTCCTAAAGCAATAGTAAAATCAGGAGCATTTTCTCTCCATTGCCATAGTTTTTTTGATGAAAAAGTCGTTTCATAAGGCAAATTTATTTTCTTTTTGTCAACAAAAACAGAGTAATTATATTTTTTCCCAGGTTGTAATTTATCTAAAATAATGTGACTAGTGAAGCCGTTTTCTTTTGTTGTGGTACAAACTTTACTTTTAAAAACTTGATTGGTATTTTCAACAGAAAAATATTCAATATAAACTGATGCTGATTTTTCTGTTTGAAGCCAAATCATTGCTTCTTTCATTTCACAATAGCCAACCATTGGTCCTGATTGTAAATTATTTTGTGCAAAATTTGAAATTGAAAACAGTAAAAAGGCTAAAAGAACTCGCATGATTTTTTTTTTGTAAAATTAGGTATTTACAGAAAGGTAAATGTTAAGAAATAATTACTTTTCTAAAACATGATTCTCACAAAAGGCAACCAAGCTTGAGAATACACTAAATTGTTGTCTTTATGTAACACATTAAACTTTACGCCTAAAGTGATGTTTTGTGTTCTGTAACCGGCTCCTAAAAACAAAGCGGTATTCCAAAAAGTGTCGTCATACAAAAAATCATCATCAAAGTTTCGGTTTACTTTTAACTGTTCCACTTCCGCAGAAAGCTGAATTTCTTCAATGGGATGCACCAAACCAATTACACTTCCACCGAAAATAGTCGATTTATATCCAATAGAATTAAAATTAGAAGGATTCTGTTCTTGTGCCACATAACTTCCAGTTAAACCTACACCAACAGTAAACGTTTTATCAAAATTGTAATAGCCTGTTGGAGAAAGCGAAATATTTGTAAAACCATTACCAACCGCTAATCCTAAACCTCCACCAAACTGTACTTTTTGCCAAAAAAGACTTTTTGTTTTAGGAATACTATCCTGCTGAGAAAATACAACTACAGAATTCAAAAAAATAAGCACATAAAAAAACGTTTTTACTAACTTTGCATTTAATTTCATTATATTTATTACTTATTTGTTAATACGAACATAAAAGTATAAATTTCTTTGAACTTTTAGCTTAAAAGTTTATACTTTTGCATAAATTTTTTTAACCAAATCGTCATTAAGACAGAATTATGGATAGGTTTTCCTTTTTAAACGCAGCACATACTGCATTTTTTGCAGATTTATACGACCAATATTTACAAAATCCGGATAGTGTAGAACCAAGTTGGAGAAGTTTCTTTCAAGGTTTCGATTTTGCTAATGAATTTTCTAATCCAGGTGAGCAAATTGCACATACTGCAAATGGGATAGCAACTGGTGGGAATTCTGAGCAACTTCAAAAAGAATTTAATGTTCTTAAATTGATTGATGGGTACAGAACTCGCGGACATTTATTCACCAAAACTAATCCAGTTAGAGATAGAAGAGTGTATGCTCCTACTTTAGCTCTTGAAAATTTTGGATTGTCACAAGCCGATTTAACTACGGTTTTTGATGCAGCCAAAATGGTGAACATGCAACCAAGCACTTTGGCAGATATTCTTAAACATTTAGAAAGCGTATATTGCTCTTCTATTGGTGTAGAATTTATGTACATCAGAGAACCTGAAGTGTTAGAATGGATTAACAAAAGATTAGACATCAATGACAATCAGCCGAATTTTTCAGCTGATGAAAAGAAAAATATATTAAGAAAATTAAACGAAGCCGTTTCGTTTGAAACGTTCTTACATACTAAATATGTAGGTCAAAAACGTTTCTCATTAGAAGGTTGTGAAGCAGCAATTCCTGCTTTAGATGCCTTAATTGAAGCTGCAGCTGATAAAGGTGTAGAACAATTTGTAATGGGAATGGCGCACCGTGGACGTTTGAATGTTTTAGCCAATATTTTTGGTAAAAACACACAAAATATTTTCTCAGAATTTGACGGAAAAGATTACGATGAAGCGATGCATTTTGATGGTGATGTAAAATACCATTTAGGTTTAACTTCTGATAGAGTTACCGATTCTGGTAAAAAAATCAATTTAAACTTAGCGCCAAATCCTTCGCATTTAGAAACGGTTGGTGCTGTTATTGAGGGAATTACAAGAGCCAAACAAGATAGATATTTTGCAGACGATTTTTCAAAAGTTTTACCAATTGCCGTTCACGGTGATGCTGCAGTTGCAGGACAAGGTATTGTGTATGAAATTATCCAAATGGCAAAATTAGACGGTTATAAAACAGGTGGAACCATCCATTTAGTTATTAACAACCAAGTTGGATTTACCACTAATTATTTAGATGCACGTTCATCAACCTATTGTACAGATATTGCAAAAGTAACCTTGTCGCCAGTTTTACACGTAAATGCAGATGATGCAGAAGCGGTAGTTCACGCGATGAAATTTGCTTTAGATTACCGTATGGAATTTGGCGGTGATGTATTTATCGATTTATTAGGATATAGAAAATATGGTCATAACGAAGGTGACGAACCTCGTTTCACACAACCAAAATTATACAAAGCCATTTCTAAACATAAAAATTCAAGAGACATTTACGCAGAGAAGTTGCAAAACGAAGGTGTAATTGACGGAACTTATGTAAAAACATTAGAAGAGGCTTACAAAGCAAAATTAGATGAAAATTTAGAAGAATCACGTAAGAAAAGCTTAACGGTTATTACGCCATTTATGCAAAATGAATGGACTGGCTTCGAACAAGTTTCAGACGATGTAATGCTTTCAAAATTTGATACAAAATTCGATAAGAAACAATTAACAGAAATTGCTTCAACCCTTACTGAATTACCAAAAGATAAAAAATTCATCAGCAAAATCACGAAATTAATTGGTGATAGAAAAGCAATGTACTTCGAAAAAGACCAATTAGATTGGGCAATGGGAGAATTATTAGCGTATGGATCTTTAATTTCTGAAGGGTACGATGTTCGTATTTCTGGACAAGATGTGGAAAGAGGAACTTTCTCTCACCGTCATGCTGTTATTAAAGTTGAAGAATCTGAAGAAGAAGTGGTTTTATTAAACGACGTTAAAAACAAAAAAGGAAACTTTTATATATACAATTCACACCTTTCAGAATATGGTGTAGTTGGTTTTGAATATGGTTACGCTTTAGCATCGCCAAACACACTAACTATTTGGGAAGCACAATTTGGAGATTTCTCTAATGGAGCGCAAATTATGATTGACCAATACATTTCTGCAGGTGAAGACAAGTGGAACAATCAAAATGGATTGGTTTTCTTATTGCCTCACGGGTATGAAAACCAAGGAGCAGAACACTCTTCTGCTCGTATGGAACGTTATTTACAAATGTGTGCCAAACACAACATGTACATTGCCGATGTTACGACTCCAGCCAACTTCTTCCACTTGATGAGAAGACAAATGAAAACCAAATTCCGTAAACCGTTAATTGTGTTTTCACCGAAAAGTTTATTACGTCATCCACAAGCGGTTTCAACTGCGGAAGATTTAGCAAACGGGCAATTTCAAGAAATAATAGACGATCCGAATGTAACAGATAAAAAAGCTATTAAGTCTTTAGTATTCTGTACTGGAAAAGTATATTTCGATATTATTGCAAAACGTGAAGAATTAGGTAGAAATGATGTAGCGGTTGTTCGTTTGGAACAATTGTTCCCATTAGCAACAGAACAAATCAAAGCGATTATCGATTCGTATCCAAATGTAGACGATTATGTTTGGGCACAAGAAGAACCTAAAAACATGGGAGCTTACGGATTTATGTTAATGAATTTCGATTTAGTAAAATTACGTTTAGCCTCACCAAAAGCATACAGTGCACCAGCAGCAGGAAGTTACGAACGTTCGAAAAAACGTCAAGCGAATGCGATTGCCATGGTTTTTGACAAAAATTTATTTCAATAACAGATACAACACATTAATATAATTTTAGGAAGCATTTTAGCCTAGAACTTAAAACGAAAGAATATGATTTTAGAAATGAAAGTCCCATCACCGGGAGAATCTATCACCGAAGTTGAAATTGCAACTTGGTTAGTAAAAGACGGAGATTACGTTGAAAAAGATCAAGCTATTGCTGAAGTAGATTCAGACAAAGCAACTTTAGAATTACCTGCAGAAGCTAGCGGAATTATTACGCTTAAAGCGGAAGAAGGTGATGCTGTGGCTGTTGGACAAGTAGTTTGTCATATTGATACTGACGCTGCAAAACCAGACGGAGCAACTGCTGCGCCTGCTGTTGAAAAAGCACCAGAAGTGAAAAAAGAAGAAGTAAAAGCAGCACCAGTTGCTGAAAAAACATATGCTACAGGAACTCCATCTCCAGCAGCTAAGAAAATATTAGACGAGAAAAACATCTCTCCTTCTGACATCGTTGGAACAGGAAAAGGTGGAAGAATTACTACTGAAGATGCAGCAAATGCTATTCCAGCAATGGGAACGCCAACTGGAGGTTCTCGTGGAACGGAAAGAGTAAAACTTTCTATGTTACGTAGAAAAGTAGCAGAGCGTTTAGTAGCAGCTAAAAACGAAACGGCTATGTTAACTACTTTTAACGAAGTTAACATGACACCAATTAATATTATCAGAAACCAATATAAAGACGAATTTAAAGCAAAACATAATGGTATTGGTTTAGGTTATATGTCATTCTTTACAAAAGCGGTTACAAGAGCGTTGCAATTGTACCCAGATGTAAATTCTATGATGGATGGTGACCATAAAGTGGCTTTTGATTTTGCAGACATTTCAATTGCCGTTTCTGGACCAAAAGGATTAATGGTTCCTGTAGTTAGAAATGCAGAATTATTAACGTTCCGTGGTGTAGAAGCAGAAATTAAACGTTTAGCTTTACGTGCAAGAGACGGACAAATTACAGTTGACGATATGACTGGTGGAACCTTCACAATTACAAACGGTGGAGTTTTCGGAAGTATGTTATCTACGCCAATTATCAATCCTCCTCAATCTGGAATTTTAGGAATGCATAACATTATTGAGCGTCCAATTGCCGTAAACGGAAAAGTGGAAATTCACCCAATGATGTATGTAGCATTATCTTATGACCACAGAATTATTGACGGTCGTGAATCAGTTGGTTTCTTAGTAGCTGTTAAAGAAGCTTTAGAAAACCCAATGGAATTATTACTAGACAACAATCCAAAGAAAGCTTTAGAGTTATAATATTTAACAACAGAGCAATCTAATTATATAAAATCTCGGTTTGAAATTTCAAATCGGGATTTTTTTTGTTTCTTTGTTTTATGAAGAAAAAAGAGAAAAAAGCAGCTATCGGATTTATATTTTTAACCTTAGTGATTGACATTACAGGTTGGGGAATTATCATTCCAGTGATTCCAAAATTGATTCAAGAATTAATAAATGGCGATTTAAGTGATGCTTCAAAAATTGGAGGTTGGTTGTTATTTGCGTATGCTTTTACACAGTTTTTATTGTCGCCACTAATTGGAAATTTAAGTGATAAATACGGTCGCAGACCAATTATTTTATTTTCACTTTTAGGATTTTCGTTAGATTATTTATTCTTAGCCTTTGCACCTACGATAACCTTTTTATTTATTGGAAGAATTATTGCTGGAATCACCGGGGCAAGTATCACAACAGCTACAGCCTATATTGCCGACATTAGTACACCAGAAAACAGAGCCAAAAACTTCGGAATGATTGGTGCCGCTTTCGGAATAGGGTTTATTATTGGGCCAGTAATTGGTGGTTTGTTAGGGCAATTTGGAGCTAGAGTTCCGTTTTATGCAGCTGCTGCTTTATGTTTCATTAACTTCTTATATGGTTATTTTGTGTTGCCAGAATCGTTACCCAAAAAAGACAGAAGAGAATTAGATTGGAGTAAAGCCAACCCAATTCGTGCCATTTTGAATTTGAAAAAATACCCAAAAATTTTCGGATTGTTTATATCTATTATGTTAGTTTATATTGGTTCGCATGCCGTTCATAGCAATTGGAGTTACTTTACGATGTATCAATTCAAATGGGATGAAAAAATGGTCGGAATTTCATTGGGAATTATTGGATTATTAGTTGGAATTGTACAAGGTGGTTTGATTAGATATATCAATCCGAGAATCGGAAACGAAAAAAGTATCATTTACGGATTAGTTTTATATACGCTAGGAATGTTTTTATTCGCCATTGCGACAGAAAGCTGGATGATGTTCACTTTCTTAATTCCGTATTGTTTAGGAGGAATTTCAGGTCCGGCTTTACAATCGGTTATTACCGAAAATGTTCCTGCGAATGAACAAGGAGAAATACAAGGAACCTTAACCAGTTTAATGAGCTTAACGGCAATTATTGGTCCGCCATTAATGTCGAATGTATTTTATAATTTCACTAATAAAAATGCAACCGTTCATTTCCCTGGTGCGCCGTTTGTTTTGGGTGGAATTCTAATGTTGTTTAGTGCAATTATCGCTTTTTATTCGTTTAAAAAACAACGGTTAATTGCTGCAGTAGCTATTGCAAATACAAGCACAGATTTGGATAATCAATAATCGCTTTACCTTTTAGTAAAACATCAG
Source organism: Flavobacterium sp. (assembly GCA_032118875.1). Taxonomy (GTDB): domain Bacteria; phylum Bacteroidota; class Bacteroidia; order Flavobacteriales; family Flavobacteriaceae; genus Flavobacterium. The sequence continues at coordinate 12,948 of JAULXA010000300.1, read as the reverse complement.
CGCCAATAATTCCGTCAACAGGTTTTATTTTTTGTTGTGATAAGGCTTCGTTGACGTGAGATAAATCGAAAAGTATAAATGTAGAAGGCAATTGTTTCCAAGAACCAATTTGGAGATAATTGCCTTTTGATATTTTAGCATGCATGGTTGTAGAACTTGCACTAGCTGCAAAACTTTCATAATCTCTAACTTCTAATCTGTATTTTTCAATACTTTCTAAACCAATGCACGTATTGGAGGCACCCGTATCTAAAATAAAATTTCCAGCAATACCATTTACTTTAACTTTGATTAGTAGATGCTGAGTTTTTAAAAACTTAAATTTAATTCCTTTGTATTTTTGTGTTTTTAAAAACGCTGGTAAATCTTTCATTTAGTTTAGTTCGTTACGACATAATATTGCCAAGGTTCTAATGAAATTTCTTTCCCTTTAGAAAATTCTACTTTTTCATTAGTTATAAAGTTAGTGAAAGTTCCGCTATATTCCAATTTAACTTTCTGATTCGTTCTAGAAAGATTGGCCACATAAATTACTTTTTTACCTTGATTCTCTCTTTCGAAAGCTAAAATATTAGAGTCGTTATTTGTCGAAATTCGTTTGTAAGAAGCTGGGTTTTTTCCACCATTTAAAGCTGGATTTTCGTTTTTTAATTGGCCTAATTTCGCTCTTAATTCCCATTCCTTTCCTTTTGTTTTTGGAATAGAATCTTTCTCAAAAAACTTCAAACTGTGTTTTAAACCGTATTCGTTTCCGCTGTATACTAATGGCATTCCTGGCGTGACATAAGTTAACGCTGTTATGGCTTCTTCGGCATTTCCTAATCGACTTTGAATGGTTCCATTCCAAGAATTTTCATCGTGATTGTCAACGAAATTCATTAAAATATCATTGGCTTCGTATTTTTTGCTTTTCTCAATAATATGTTTGTCCCAAGCCGAAACATTTTCTTTTCCTTGTGCGATTTTATTGCTCGTATGATGTCCGTCCCAACTGTATGCCATATCGAATAAGTTGTCTTTTAGTAATTCTGGTTCCCATGCTTCCGCTAGCATAAAGATGTTTTTTTCTTTACGTAATTCTGGAATCGCTTGTTGCCAAAAATCGGTTGGTACATTTCCGGCTACATCGCAACGAAAACCATCAACTCCTTCGTTTTGAAGCCAATATTTCATGTCGGAAGTCATTTCTTTACGAAGAGCTTGATTGTCGTAATTTAAATCGGCTACGTCTGTCCAACCCCAAGTTTTTCCTGTTTCTGGATTGATGGGATCGATAATTTCACCTTTATCATTTTTAGTATAAAATTCTGGATGTTCTTTAATCCAAATGTGATCCCAACCGGTATGATTTGGTACCCAATCTAAAATGACATACATTCCATTGGCGTGAGCCGTTTTTACCATTTTTCTAAAATCTTCCATCGTACCGAATTCAGGATTTACTTTTTTGAAATCTGAAACCGCATAATAACTTCCCAAATATTTGTGTTGATCAGCGACTGGCATTTCAGATGCGAATTTACTATCATCACCACCTGTTGCTTTTCTTTTGGTTTGCGAAATAGGAAAAATAGGCATGACCCAAATGACTTTCACACCTAATTCTTTCAAATTCGGAATATCTTTTGTAAACGCATTGAACGAACCTTCTGGCGAATATTGACGGATGTTCACTTCGTAAATCACTGCGTTTTCTATACTGCTATCTGTTAAATAATATCCTTCTGGTGGAAGATTTACAATTTGTGGTTGCGAAGTTTTACAACTAACAATAATTGCTGTTATTATAAGGGATAAAAGAATCTTCTTCATAATTATTTTTTTAATTCTAAAATTAAACTCGATTTTCCATCAATAGAAAGTTCTGATTTTAATTCGAAATTCGAACCAGAAATTACATCATTTCCACTTGAATACGAGCCTAAACTTTCTTGAAATCGGTCTAATTTTAAAGTTTGTTTGTCTTTGCTATTGTTCACCACAACCATTACACTTTCATTATCGTTATAACGAAAATATACATACACATTATTTTCAGGAAGATAATGCATTAATTTTCCGTTGTGAATTACGGATTTCGATTTTCTCCAATTGAAAACTTTTGAAGTGAAATCGAAATATTTAGCTTGTTCCGTTGTTCTTCCTGAAGTTGTGAAAGCGTTATTTTTATCTGAATTCCAACCACCAGGAAAATCCTGACGAATGTCTGCATCACCTTTACCTTTATCTCCAGCCATTCCAATTTCTGAACCATAATACAATTGAGGAATACCTCGCATCGTAGCTAAAATAGTCATCGCCATTTTATATTTACTTAAGTCATTCTTATAGTTTTGATTGAATCGACCCGTATCGTGATTTTCAGCAAAAATTAATAGATTGTTTGGGTTGTCGTAAAGAAAATCGTTCACGAAATTTTCGTAAAACTTAATCATCCCGTCGTTCCAATTTGGGTTGTCTTCATTAAAAACATTTCCAAAAGCATCGTGTAACGTGAAATCCATTACACTTGGTAAATACGAATTATAATGCTGAATTTTCGCAATTGGACTGTCTTTTTGCCAATAGGAAATTTGTGCTTGATCGTGCATCCAAACTTCTCCAACTATATTAAAATAGGGATATTCGTCTGTAATCGCTTTCGTCCATTTTGAAATTCCTTCCTTATCATTGTAAGAATAGGTATCTACACGGAAACCATCTAAATCGGCGTATTCAATCCACCAAATCGCATTTTGAGTCAGATAATTCAACACCAAAGGATTCGATTGATTTAAATCGGGCATACTTGGCACAAACCAACCATCCATACAAAGTTTTGTGTCAATTTTTGAAGCATTAGTATCATATTGCGTAGTCATTCTGTAGTTACTTTGTTTGTAACCTGGGAACTGATGGAACCAATCATAAGTCGGCATATCCTTGAACATCCAATGTTCAGCTCCCCAATGATTGGTCACATAGTCCATCACTAACTTCAAATTTTTCTTTTTCATTTCTGAAGAAAGGCGCACATACTCTTCATTTGTTCCGTAACGTGCATCAATTTTATATACGTCTGATTGTCCGTAACCATGATACGAATAACCTTTGTCATTATCTTCACATAAAGGCGTGCTCCAAAGTGCCGTTGCGCCTAAAGATTTCAGATAATCTAAATTATTGATAATTCCTTGAATATCGCCACCGTGACGACCGCCAGGATTATTTCTATTGGCTTTTTCTTGTAATTCTGGAGCTGAATCGTTTTTTTCGTTTCCATTGGCAAATCGGTCAGGCATAATTAAATACATCATGTCTGAGCTGTCAAAACTTTTACGATTACGAGAATTTTCTTTTCGTTTTTTAATCGAATACTTTTGAGTGAATGTTTTTTTACCGTTTTTGAACGTGAAAATCAAATCTTGAGCGGCTACATTTTTAGTATCAATCGTTACGAATACATAATTTGGATTTTCTGTTTTTTGAACTTCAGAAATGATAACTCCGTTTGAAACTGTCACCGAATTTTGCGCGATATTTTTACCATAAAATAGAATTTGAACCTGATTGTAGGTCATGTCCTCATACCAAAATGGAGGTTCAACTTTATCAATTTGTGCAAAAGATAAATTGATAAATAAAAACGAAAGTAATAAGATGTGTTTTTTCATAATTTTTTATTTAACCTCAACAATACTAATTCCGTAACCACCACCAGCGGCTGCAGTCAGTTTCAATTTTGTTTTATTCGTCACTTTTTGTTTCGTGATTTTATATGCTTGCGGATTTGTTTTGTAATGTGCGTCGCTTGCATCTGCGTAAATAGTTGCTTCGTATTTTTTACCTTTTTCTAAAAAGTCTAAAGAAATTGTTGAAGTTCTTTTATTTAATCCGTTTACGTTTCCGACGAACCAATTGTTTGAGTTTTTATCTTTACGAGCCGTTGTGATGTAATAACCTGGTTCTGCTTCAACATATTTTGAAGTTGACCATTCTACTGGAACATCTTTAATAAATTGGAACGCATCTAAAAATCGGTTGTAATTTTCTGGTAAATCGGCAGCCATTTGTAACGGGCTATACATCACCACATACAAACCTAATTGATTGGCAATGGTCGTATTTACATGAGAATTATTTCCTGGATTTAATTTGGCGATATCCATTTCAAAAATTCCTGGTGTGTAATCCATTGGTCCACCCATTAATCTAGTAAAAGGTAAAACTGTGGTGTGATTCGCTTTTGAACCACCGAACGCTTGAAATTCTGTTCCGCGGGCCGACTCATTTCCTATCATGTTTGGATACGTTCTGCAAATTCCTGTCGGACGAACGGCTTCGTGAGCATTGACCATAATTTTATAGTCAGCCGCTTTTTCCGTTACATATTGATAATGATTTAAAATAGATTGACTGTAATGGTGTTCGCCCAAAGGCAAAATATTACCCACATAACCTGTTTTTACTGCATCATATCCGTTGTCTTTCATGAATTGGAACGCTTTATCTAAATGACGTTCATAATTTCTTGTGGCACCCGAAGTTTCGTGATGCATAATCATTTTAATGCCTTTTGATTTCGCATAAGCGTGAATGCCTTTAACATCAAAATCGGGATAAGCGGAAATAAAATCGAACACATAATCTTTTTCTTTTCCGAACCAATCTTCCCAACCTTCATTCCAACCTTCCACTAAAACACCATCAAAACCGTGAAGTGCTGCAAAATCGATATAGTCTTTAACATGTTTGGTATTGGCTGCGTGTTTTTGACTTTGTTTTACTTTCGAATAATCTGTAACGCCAAGTTGTACTGATGGCAAATCATCTGTATACGCCCAAGAGCTTTTTCCCGTAATCATTTCCCACCAAACTCCGATATATTTTACGGGTTTAATCCACGATGTATTTTCAATTTTACAAGGTTCGTTTAAATTTAAAGTCATTCTTGATGCTAAAACTTCTCTAGCATCATTGCTCACAATAATCGTTCTCCATGGCGAAACACTTGGCGCTTGAATATGCCCTTTATTTCCTTTAGTATCTGGTGTTAAGTGCGATTGAAACACGAAGTTTTTATCGTCTAAATTCAAATGCATACACGAATAATTAATCAAAGCTGCTTCGTGAATGTTGATGTACATTCCGTCTGCCGATTTCATCATTAAAGAGGTTTGTACACCTGTTTCTGAAAATTGTTTTTGAGAAGCATTTTCTGTTACGGCACTTTTAAATAAACCTCTGATTTCAGACAATTTACTTTCTGTGTAATCGTATTCTTGAGTATCATAATCACCAGGAATCCAAAACGCGGTGTGATTTCCAGTCATGGCGAATTCCGTTCTTTCTTCTTTAATTACGAAATAAATTAAGTTTTTTTGCTGCGGAAATTCGTATCGAAAACCTAATCCTTCATTGAACAAACGAAAACGAACGATAATTTCTCTATCGGTTTCATTTTGTTTTAATTTAATCATTAATTCGTTATAATGATTTTGAATTTGTGTTTCTTCACCCCAAACGGTTTTCCATGTTTCGTTGAACGTACTTTCTTTTGTATCGATTACTTTAAAATCGTTCAATAAAGATTTTTTGTCTTTTTGTAATTCTAAACCCAGTTTACTTTTTTTAAGTACTTCTTTGTTTTTGAAAAAAAGCTGATACATTGGTGTACCATCATTTCCTAAAGAAAAAGACATTTTAAAATTACCGTTTGGCGATTGAAATTCTTGTGCTGAAACGCCTAAAACAGATATTAAAACGAGGATAACTGAAAAAATATTTTTCATATTTGTGGTGTTTAGATACTGAAACAAGTTCAGCATGACAATAGATTTATATTAATTTTTTACGAATTGCGATGCGCCATTAATGATTACTTCAACTTCTTGATTTCCTTCTACAGAAACTTTCGTTTCTTGGTGGTTGACTTCTATTTTAACTATCGCATTTCTGAAATTCACTTTAAACGAATAGCCTTTCCATTGTTCTGGAATTCGAGGTTCGAAATGCAATTGGTTATTTTTCACACGCATTCCACCAAAACCTTCTACGATACTCATCCAAGTTCCAGCCATCGATGTGATGTGTAAACCTTCGTGAACTTCCATATTATAATCGTCTAAATCTAATCGAGAGGTTCTTAAATAAAACGTATACGCTTGTTCCATTCTTCCTAACGCAGCGGCCTGGATTGAATGTACACAAGGAGAAAGTGAACTTTCATGAACAGTAAATGGTTCGTAAAAATCGAAATGCTTTTCTAATTGCTCTTTGGTGAAATCATCTTCAAAGAAATAGAAACCTTGTAAGGTATCGGCTTGTTTTATGTATGGCGAACGAAGGATTCTATCCCAACTCCATTTTTGATTAATTGGTCGTTGTGACTTATCTAAATCGGAAACTTTAACCAATTCTTTATCTAAGAAACCATCTTGTTGTAAAAATACGCCATGTTCTTCCGAAAAAGGAAAATACATATTATCAGCAGTCTTTTTCCAAGATTGTAATTCGGTATCGTTTAAATTGGTTTTACTCATAATTCGAGTATAATCAGACCCAAATTCCGAGTTTACTTTTTCAATTTGAGCCAAGGTATAATTGATACACCATTTAGCAATATAGTTCGTATACCAGTTATTATTTACGTTGTTTTCATATTCATTTGGACCTGTAACACCTAAAATGACAAACTGATTTTTGTCCGTTGAAAAAGTAGCTCTTTGGTGCCAAAAACGGGCAATTCCGATTAAGACTTCTAAACCTTTTTCTGGAATATAGCTGTAATCGCCGGTGAAACGGTAATAGTTGTAAATGGCAAAAGCGATGGCTCCGTTTCGGTGAATTTCTTCAAATGTAATTTCCCATTCGTTATGACATTCTTCTCCATTCATGGTTACCATTGGATATAATGCTGCGCCGTTTTTGAAACCTAAGTTTTTTTCGGCATTTTCAATGGCTTTATCCAGTTGATTGTAACGGTATTCTAATAAACTTCTGGCTACATTTTGATCTTTTGTTGCCATGTAAAACGGAATACAATACGCTTCCGTGTCCCAATAGGTTGAACCACCGTATTTTTCTCCAGTAAATCCTTTTGGACCGATATTTAAGCGAGAATCTTTCCCTAAATACGTTTGATTTAATTGGAAAATATTGAAACGGATACCTTGTTGTGCTTTGGTATCACCTTCAATAGTGATGTCACTCATTTCCCAAATCTTAGCCCAAGCTAGTTTTTGATTTTCTAATAACGCATTGAAACCAAATGTGGTGGCTTGAGCTAAAACTTGTTTGGCTGAGGAAATAAGGTATTCTTCTTTATGATTTGTTGAAATCGTGTACCCTCCAAATTTTTGAATACTTACGGTTTGTCCTTGTGTTGCGGCAACTTCATAAGAAAACATAATTTTAGAAGTTTCTTTTGTCACCTCTACAGGTTTTACATCGGTAATTTCATTATTTACTATAATTTGATTTTGCATATACGTTGCTACAGTAAACTTTGTTTTTAAAGTTCGAGCTACGATAAATGCACTATTTTCTTCATTTTTTACTTCTAGTGTTTCCCAGAATTTCTCTTCCCAATTGGTATCTTCATTTTCAATTCCGGCATCTAAATACGGTTTGAAAACTACTTTTGCATCGGTATTAATTGGCGTAACTTCGTATTTAATCGCACCTAATTCGTCTATATCTAAGGATAAAAAACGAGTCACATTTACAGTAATCTCAACCTCATTTTGCAAAACTGCTTGAAAAGAACGTTGGTACCAACCTTCTTGCATGTTCAATTCACGACGAAAATTATTCACCGATTTACATGTGGCTAAATCTAAATTTTCTCCATTAATGGTTACATTAATTCCAATCCAATTTGGTGCGTTAAGCACTTTGGCGAAATATTCTGGATAGCCGTTTTTCCACCAACCGACTTTTGTTTTGTCTGGATAATAGACACCTGCAATGTAACTACCTTGAAAAGTAGCACCGGAGTACTGCTCTTCAAAATTGGCACGTTGTCCCATGGCACCATTTCCAATACTAAATAAACTTTCGGAAGATTTTACTCTATCAGCTTCAAATCCTTCTTCTATGATTGACCAATTATTTGGTACGATATAATCTTGATTCATTTTTTCTAATTTGTTAATTCTCAATTAGTCAAATACTAATTATTAATTAATTGTGTTATAAAATCGTTACTCATTTCTGAAAAATCTCTAAAACAGAAATCCGATTCGTGTAACACTTCTTTCTCACCAATGCCAATACTTGTCATTCCTGCAGAATTTGCTGCTTGGATACCAGCAACGGAATCTTCAAAAACAATTGAATTTTCGTACGCTACACTAACTTTATTGGCGCCTTGCAGAAAAACTTCTGGATCTGGTTTGGCATTGGTTACATCATTTCCATCTACAATTGCATCAAAATAATGCAAAATGTTTACTTTCTCTAAAATTGGACGCGCGTTTTTACTTGCCGAGCCCAATACTACATATTGCTTATTTATTTTTAAAAACTGAAGCACTTCTTCTACTCGAGGTAGAATTTCCGATTCATCCATTTGATGTACAAAGGCTAAATAGTCTTCGTTTTTTTGAAGTAACCAGTTGTTTTTATCTTCTTGAGAAGCTTGAATTTTTCCTTGAGCTAAAATAATTTCTAATGAACGAACTCGGCTTACCCCTTTTAGTTGTTCATTAATTTCGTGCGTAAAATTGATTTGTAAACTATCGGCTAATTTTTTCCAAGCCAAAAAGTGAAATTTAGCTGTGTCTACAATTACACCGTCTAAGTCGAATATGAATGCTTTTTTATTCATGTGTTTATCCTAAAATAGATTTTTTGTCTGTGATTAATAAGTTACAGATTCCTGCAATTACTAAAGATGTTCCTGCTAAATACATGGGTGCGATGGCTGTTTCTCCAAAAAGATTAGATAAAACATTTACGCCGCCAATTGCTGCAATAATTTGAGGGATTACGATAAACATGTTGAACAATCCCATCATCATTCCCATTTTATTTTCATCCACCGAACTTGATAACATGGCATACGGCATCGAAAGAATACTTCCCCACGAAAGTCCAATTAGCAAGAATGAAATGTTTAAATAAATTGGGAAAGGAAATAGTCCCATAGTGAAAAAGCCTAATCCGCCAGCTAATAGACAAAACATATGAACATATTTTCTGTTTACTTGGCGTTTTGCTGCATAAAACGTTAACAATAATGCGAATGCCATTGATGACAATCCGTATAATCCCATGGCTGAACCCACACTATTTGCTGCGGTTTGATACAATTCATTTGCCGTATCAAAGGCTAGTTTTTGATCAGGAATTGACAGATTAAATTCTTTTGCGTTGGGTGCTGGAGCGTTGAAAACAAATTCTGTTAATGCTGGCGTGGCCATACTCCACATAGTAAAAAAGGCAAACCAAGAGAAAAACTGAATGACACCTAATTTTTTCATTGTGGAAGTCATGGTTTGTAAAGAAGTAAATAAATCTTTAAAAAAAGAATTCTCTTTTTTCATCGCTTTAAAAGCTTCCATATCTTTTGGAGGCGTTTCTTTTGTTGTCAGAACCGTATATAAAATACTGATTAAGAAAACCAAAGCGCCAATTCCGAATGCGATTTTTACAGAATCGGGTAAAACACCAGCTTCTGCTTCATCTGAAAATCCAAGTTTAGAAACTAACCAAGGTAAATTGGATGCTATCCACGTTCCTATTCCAATAATTAAAGTTTGAAGAACAAAACCGTAAGATCTTTGAGAATCTGGCAATTTATCGGCTACTAAAGCACGAAATGGTTCCATAGAAATATTTATGGATGCATCTAGAACCCACAAGAAACCTGCTGCAATCCATAACGTTGAAGAATACGGCACAAAAAATAAAGTGAATGAGCTTAAAATGGCTCCAATTAGAAAGTAAGGTTTTCTCCTACCTAGTCTAGAATGCCAAGTGTTGTCGCTTAAATATCCAATTATGGGTTGCACCAATAAACCAGTTAAAGGCGCAGCTATCCACAGTGCTGGAATATCATCTTTTTCAGCTCCAAGTGTTTGAAAAATTCTGGACATAAAACCTCCTTGTAAGGCAAAACCAAACTGTATTCCTAAGAAACCGAAACTCATGTTCCAAATTTCCCAGAAACTTAACTTACGCTTTTCCATTTATCGTAATTAGTTATTAATACTACGATAAGCGTTTTTTAAATGCTTATCAAAACTTTAATTAATTTTTGAAGTGAATTATAAGCTTTGATTGACACAAATTAAAGTAAATTATTTTGAATAATCTAAAAATAATTTTTCAAAAATACGTAAAATATGCGGAATGTAAATTTTTAATCTATTGATTTTTAAGTTATTACAAAAAACTATTACGTTTTCGTAGATTCTCTAAAAATCAATTCAGTTTCTATAATTTCGGTCGTGTATTGTTCGTCGTCTTCCTCTTTTTCGAGTCTTTCAATCAACATTTTAGCTGCTTTTTGACCCATTTTAATTCCATTCTGACTTACAGTAGTGATAGTTGGTGTAGAAAATTGCGATATAATTCCGTCTGTAAAACCAATAACCGCAATATCGTTCGGTACATTTTTTCCAATTTTATTGATGGCTTTAATGGCAGTTACCGCAAATAATTCATTAACTGCAAAAACCGCATCAATGTTATTGTTCGAAATTAAATCTACAATTTGATCTTGACAATGCTCAATATCTTCAATTTTTATAATTAAGTTTTCGTTGGTTTTTATGTTATAATCAGCTAAAGCCTTCAAATAACCTTCAGTACGAAGTTTTCCAACACTTACGTAATCAACTGTAGTAATTAAGGCAATGTTTTTATAGTTATTAGTGATAAAAAACTCTGTCGCATTATAAGCTGCTAATTGATCATCAATAATAACTTTGTCGCAAAAAACATCGTTTGTGATTCTGTCGAAAAGCACCACCGGCATGCCTTGATTGATGACTTCTTCTAAGTGATGAAAATCTTTTTTTAATTGTGTTTCTTTAGAAAGTGACATGATAAAACCATCTGTACTTCCACTGGCAAGCATTTCTAAGTTAATCACTTCTTTGTCGAAAGATTCATCTGATAAAGTTACAATTACATTATAGCCATATTCGTTAGCAACACTTTCAATTCCGCTAATTACAGTGGCGAAGAAATGATGCACAATTTCCGGAATAATAATCCCAATGGTTTTCGTTTTTTTATTCTTTAAACTTAATGCAATATTATTAGGTTTGTAGTTGTACAATTTTGCAAAAGCTTTTACTTTCAATCGCGTTTCCTCACTAATTTCATGACTATCTCGAAGCGATTTAGAAACAGTTGAAATAGAAATATCTAGTTCTTTAGCAATTTGTTTTAACGTAACCTTTCTTCTCATCACAATTTGTTTTAAAAATATATTTTTCGGCAACAAGTTACATTTTTTTTATGGAATGACTAAGTATGCAATTCAAAATTGATTATCAATGCTATATTTTTATCACGAAAAAATTATTTATCCTGCATTTTTATCACAAAAAACATGTAAAAAAAATAAAGTTTTCAACACGAAAACGTTTTCGTTGCGTTTTATAATTTGTAGGCCTTTGATTAATGAAAAATTTACATAAATTTAACTTTTGAAGTGAATATGTAAGCAACTAAACTGACTATTAATTTAAACAAATTGTATGAAAACAATGCTAAAAAAATTACTGTTTTTTATGCTCATTTTACCCTTAAGTGTTTTAGCACAAAATACTTTTTCTGGTAAAGTTATTGATGCATCTAACAATCAGGTAATGCCAGGAGTTTCTGTCACAATCGAAGGAACAACAACTGGGACATTCTCTGATTCTGAAGGTGTATTCACTTTAAGAAATGTAAAATCTGGAAACGCTGTTTCTTTCTCATTTTTGGGATATAAAACAGAAACCATAATTTATGAAAACCAACAAAACGTTACCATTTCTTTACAACAACAAGGACAAGGTATTGAAGAAGTTGTAGTAATAGGATATGGAAAAGTGAAGAAAAAAGATGCTACAGGAGCTGTAACGCAAATTTCTTCAAAAGATTTTAACAAAGGCGCAACGCCAACCGTAGAAAATTTATTAAATGGTAGAGTTGCTGGTTTACAAATTAATACTGGTGGTGGACCTGCAAGTGGTTCGGCTATCAGAATTAGAGGTGGCGCTTCCATTAATGCTAGTAATGATCCTTTAATTGTTGTAGATGGATTACCGATTTCTAATGATACTCCAGCTGGTTCAAGAAACTTCTTAGCGACTTTAGACCCAAACACAATTGAATCTATTTCTGTTTTAAAAGATGCTTCTGCAACTGCTATTTATGGTTCAAGAGCATCAAATGGTGTAATTATTATTACTACAAAAAAAGGTGGTAAAACTTTAAAAGTAGATTATAATTTTCAATATGGAAGTGGAAAACATTACAGAAAAATTGATGTTTTAAGTTCGGATGAATTTGTAAATGCCATCAGACAATATCAACCTACAAGATTAAATGAACTAGGTGTAGACGATCCTTCAACTTCAGTTTCTGATGATCCTTTAACACCAAATGTTATTGAAGGTAGAATTATTTATAATACCGACTGGCAAGAGGAATTATTTAAGAGAACAGATTATGTAAATAATAATTTAAATGTTTCTGGAAGTTTATTTGATGCCATTCCTGCTCGTTTAAGTTTGGGTAATACCTACCAAGAAGGTTTGATTTTAACTGATAAATTCAACAGAACTTCTGCTGGTTTAAATTTAAGTCCAAGTTTATTAAAAGACCATTTAAAACTTACCTTAAACGCAAATTTTTCTAACGAAAAAAATAATTTTGCCAAAACACCAATTGGAGGTGCTTTAAGATTTGATCCTACGAAACCTATTTACAATTTAGGTTCTCAATGGGGTGGTTATTATGAACACA
>JAULXA010000299.1:0-8940 GCA_032118875.1 Flavobacterium sp. | reverse complement strand
AGGAACTGAAAATCCAGAGTTTTACGAAATATTAAAACAAAATAATATTGATTTTGAAGTCGCTTGTACGTTGGTTTTGTTAGCAACGAATCAGTATTAAATTTATTGACCTTTTTGCAATGACCAATGAATCATTTCATTGTCATTTTTAGTTATGTCAAAATTTAGTTTTTTAAGAAGTTTGATAGAACTTGTATTGTCAATCAAACAGCGAGCTGTTATTTCTTTGACAATATCTTCGGTAAATACCCATTTTATGAGAGCTTTTGTGGCTTCTTCTGCATAACCTTTTCCTCTTTCTTCTTTTATAACGCCATAACCAAGATCAATATTTTCTTTTTCATAATTAAAGCCTTTAAATCCTAGATCTCCAATTATTTCAAAGGTTTCATTTTTGATGATCATCCATGATTCAAATCCTGTTGGAGCTTCAACTAAAGATAAATTGCTAATTATTTTTGGTAATGTTTCTAAAACATCGCTATCAGGCCAACTTTTTCCTTTTATTAATCCCATATTATATAAATCGCTAAAATCATCACTAATTAGATTTTTGCAAATTTGTGTTGTAAATGGAATAAGAAGTAATCTTTCGGTTTGAAGTTTTTCTATTTGTAATATTTGTGCTTTCAATTTATTGATTTTTAGTCTGAAAAAATATTAAGTTGTTTGTTCAAACTTCTTGCTAATTAAATACAAACCAATAAAAGTAATCAATCCGTTTACAATAATTAATTCTTCAGCAAAAGCATACGGAATTAGTTTCGGAGCTTCAGCATCAATTCCAGAATTCATACTAATTAAATAGGTAATCGCTGGTGATAGCAGACAAATAAAAGGTACCAATTTGTCTTTTACAGAACGATTTTTAACCAAAATTCCAAAAGCAAATAATCCTAATAAAGGTCCGTAAGTATACGAGGCAACTTTGAAAATCAGTTTTACAACCGATTGATTGGTTAATGAATTAAATATCAGAATCACGACGAATATCGCTAATGAAAATCCGATGTGAACTAAATGTCTTGTTTTAACTGTGTTTTTAGTTTCTTCTTTTTTCTCCATTCCTAAGAAATCAATACAAAAAGATGTCGTTAAAGCAGTTAAAGCCGAATCAGTTGTGGCGAAAGTTGCCGCTGTTAATCCTAATAAAAAAACAACCGCCGGAACTAAAGCAAAATGATTGAACGCAATTTCTGGAAATAATAAATCAGTCCTAACTGCGCCATTTAAAGTTGGAACTGGAATGTTGTTTTTCGCAGCATATAAATATAAAAGCGCACCAACACTTAAGAAAAATAAATTGATAACCACAAAAATTCCTGTGAAAGTGAACATGTTTTTTTGCGCTTCTTTGATGTTTTTACAACTCAAATTTTTCTGCATTAAATCTTGGTCTAATCCAACCATAGCAATAGTTACGAAAATTCCACCTAAAATTTGTTTTATAAAATGTTGTCCCGAACCAATAAAATCTTCAAAAAAGAAAATTTTAGAATATTTTGATTTGTCAATTTCAGCAATAGCTTCGCTTAATCCAAAATCTAAACTATTACAAACAAAATATATGGTAAAGAAAACCGAGCTGACCAAAAACACGGTTTGTAATGTATCTGTGATGATAATAGTTTTCAATCCGCCTTTGTAGGTGTAAGCGAAAATTAATCCTAAACTAATTAAAACCGTTGCAGAAAAAGGAATTCCAAACTTATCGAAAACAAAGTGTTGCAAAACTAAAACCACCAAATATAAACGGAAAGCTGAACCAATTGTTCTACTCAATAAGAAAATAAAAGAAGCGGTTTTATAACTAAAATAACCTAATCGTTGTTCAATATACGTGTAAATTGAAGTCAAATTTAGTCTGTAATATAAAGGCAATAATACGGTTGCGACAATTACAAAACCAATTGCATTTCCTAGAATAAATTGAAAATAAGCAAATTGATTGGCTTCAACAGCACCAGGAACAGAAATAAAAGTTACTCCAGAAAGCGCGGTTCCAATCATTCCAAAAGCGACTAAATACCAAGGTGATTTTTTATTGGCTTTAAAAAAAGTATCGTTACTGCTTCCAGATTTTTTATTCATGAAATACGAAATTCCAAATAAAACAATAAAGTACGACAAGAAAAATATAAGTATTGTAATTGGCTGCATAAGTTTTTTTTACAAAAATAACAGAATAATGCAAATTCAAAGCATATTTGTTTACATTTGAAAAAATAAATTAATTCAGGATGAAAAATTTACTTACCAAAAAGATGTTTTGCTTTTTAGCTTTATTTACACTTTCTTTTACTGCTTTTGCTCAGGAAGAAGAAGGTGGTGAAGGAATGGCGCCAGAAGTTGTGATTGATATGGATTTCAATAAATCAATTTATCCAGAAAATGAAGGGAATGCTTATTTTTCAAACGAACCAAAAGCCGCATTAATTGGTATGGTTGTTCCGAAAAAGTATTCAGAATTAATAACAGAAATGAAAAAAGAATCGCCAGAAGGAATAAAAAATTTAAAAACAGGCGAATTTGATAATGCCGGTAAAAAAGTGTTTTTTTATTCAGGAAATATAACAGTGGAAAACGACAAAGAAATTTTCATGGAAGTTTTAGTCAAACATTCTAACGAAAACGAATGTATTGTTGTTACTTCAATGTACGAACCTTCTGTAAAAGAAAAATTTGGTAAAGAAGCAAAAAGAGCAATTACTTCTGCAAAAGTTATCGATTAAAACAAAATAAAATCTATTAAAAACCTATTTATAGAAATGTAAATAGGTTTTTTCTTTTTAATATATTTGCAAAATGGAATTCTCATCAAAATTATTAGAAAATGCTGTAAATGAAGTCGCTATGTTGCCAGGAATTGGTAAGCGCACAGCTATGCGATTGGTGCTGCATTTGTTGAAACAGCCAAGTGAGCAAACACTATTGTTAACAGAGGCATTGACTAAAATGCGAAATGAAATTATTTATTGTCAAAATTGTCATAATATTTCTGATAATACGATTTGTGAAATTTGTAATAACACTTCTAGAGATAGCTCTATAGTTTGTGTTGTGGAAGATGTGAGAGATGTAATGGCTATAGAAAACACCAGGATGTACAAAGGAATTTATCATGTTTTAGGCGGAAAGATTTCACCAATTGAAGGTATTTCACCAAGTCAATTAAACATAAGTTCTTTAGTTGAAAAAGTGAAGCACCAAAAGGTTTCCGAAATTATCTTTGCGTTAAGTTCTACTATGGAAGGCGACACCACAAATTTTTATATATTTAAACAAATAAAAGAGTTTAATGTCAAAGTTTCCACTATCGCCAGAGGTATTTCTGTTGGTGACGAATTGGAATATGCAGATGAAGTAACACTAGGAAGAAGTTTATTACACAGAATTCCTTTTGAATCCTCAATTAAATCCATGTAATTCTTTTAAATTAGCAAGGAAAAAGTATATTTGTAAAATCTAAAATAATGTTATGAAGTTTTTTAAACAAATATTTAAAATAATTGCCATTTCACTTTTGCTAACCTCTTGTGTGCCTTTCAAAGACACACTTTATTTAGAAAAAAATAAAGACAAAGTGGCGGATATTGAAATTAATGCAGACGCATACAAACCGTACAGACTTCAGGTAGATGACATACTTTCAGTAGATATAAAAGCGAATAATCAAAAAGAAGTTGAAATTTTTAGTAAAACTGGTACTAATACTGCAGGTATTGTAAATCAAGATCAGTTGTATTTTGATGGATACCAAATTGATGGTTTCGGAAATATTAGAATCCCTGTTTTAGGATTAGTAAACGTTCAAGGTCAAACAGTAGATGATGTAAGTAAAATGTTAGAAAAAAAGCTTTTAGAAGAATATTTTACACCTGCTTCAAATTTATTTGTAACAGTAAAATTAGCTGGAATTAAATATACAATTAACGGAGAAATAGGGAGTACAGGTACAAAAACTGTTTTTCAAGACAAGTTAAATATTTTGGAAGCTATTGCGAATTCTGGTGATATTACTTTGACTGGGAATAAAAAACAAGTTGTGGTAATGAGAAAAATCCCAACAGGATATCAATCTGAAACTTTAGATTTAACGGATGCTAACGTAATAAATTCGCCCTATTTTTATTTAAAGCCGAATGATTATATTTATGTAAAGCCTTTGAAACAAAAAAGTACAGGTTTAGGTTTAAATGGATTACAAACATTAACAACTGTAATTTCTTTGTTTGGAATAATAACAACAACCTACTTACTAGCAAAAAGTTTATAAAAGCAAAATATGTTTGATACAAAAGATATAAAATCACTAACAGAAGGAGCAAGTTTTGATATAAAAGGATTTTTAGTAAAACTGCTTGCGCATTGGAAAATATTTTTGCTTTCTATTTCAATTGCGATGTATTGGGCCTATCACGTAAATATTAGAAAAGAAAGTATTTATGGAATGGACGCTTCTATTGTGGTAAAAGACGATAGTAATCCAATGTTTTCTAATAATACAAGTTTAACTTTTAATTGGGGTGGTACTTCAGATAAAGTGCAAACTGTAATTACAACATTACGTTCTAGAACACACAATGAAAAAGTTGTAGATAAATTACAATATTATATCAAATATCTTCGAAAAGGCGATTACTTTTATTCAGATGCTTATGGTGCAATACCATTTAAAGCCGTAATCAACAAGCAAAGAGGACAGTTAGCCAATACATTAATAAGAATCAAACCTATTTCAAATTCCGAGTTTGAATTTGAAGTTGATTTTGGTGAAGCAAAAGAAGTTATGCTGTATCATTACAGTGATAATTCTTCAAGTTCTGTAAAAACTCCAGGTAAAAAGTTTTTGAGTAAATTTAAATTTAATCAAGAAATAAACTTACCCTTTTTTAATGGACAAATTACTTTAGATTCTTCAAAACCATTGAATCTTAATGAAGATATTTACGTTCAATTTGAGGATTTTAATAACGCTGTAGGTACTTACAGAGGAATTGGTGTAAACGCTGACTCCAAAGCACTTTCAGTTATTGTTTTGGATATGCAAGGTTCTAATAAAGCGCGTTTGGTGGAATATTTGAACTCTACCGTAACCATCCTTAGAGAAAATGAACTAAATAGCAAAAACTTATTTGCGGTTAATACCATACGATTTATTGATAGTACTTTAAATGTGATTGAAGGTCAACTTAAAAATACAGAATCAGATTTAAAAAATTTCAGAAAAAATACAAATGTTTACGAATTACAAACAGGCGGATTAAAACTTTCTGAAGAAATTACAAGTTTAGATTTAGAAGAAGATAATTTAAAACGAAAATTAGCCTTCTATAATTTTCTTAAAAGCTACTTAGAGAAAAATACGGATTATTCTAAATTACCAGCTCCTGCAGTAGCAGGAATTGATGATCCTAACGTTGTAGCAAATGTTTCGAAATTAATTCAGTTGTCTGTAGAAAGAGCAGAAAAAACGTATACAGTTAAAAATCAAAATTTGTATAAAGAATTAGATTCTCAAATGGAATCTGTGAAAAAAGTACTTTTAAATAATATTGAAAGTTCTAAAAATGCTTTATCTATT
Organism: Flavobacterium sp.; assembly: GCA_032118875.1. GTDB lineage: Bacteria > Bacteroidota > Bacteroidia > Flavobacteriales > Flavobacteriaceae > Flavobacterium. The sequence continues at coordinate 3,356 of JAULXA010000299.1, read as the reverse complement.
GATTTAAGAATTATAAATTCAAGAATGAGTAGAGCGGAAGGTTCTATAAGTCAATTACCAGATAAAGAGCAAGATTATATTAACATCTCAAGAAAATACGATTTAAAGGAAAAAATTTATAGCACATTTTTAGAAAAAAGAAGTGAAGCTGATATTGTAAAAGCAGCAAGTGTTTCAGATATTGAGTTTATCGATTCAGCTAAAGATGTTGGAGGCGGTTTTAGAGGTCCAAAACGTACGATTAATTATGTTTTAGCCATAATAGTTGGTTTCTTTTTACCCTTCTTATATGTGTTAATCATAACTTTATCGGATACAAATATAAATACGTCTCAAGAAATTACACAACTTACAAAAATTCCTATTATCGGAGTTATTGGTAAGAAAAATACAGAAAACAATTTATCAGTTTTTGAAAAACCAAAATCACCTTTAGCAGAATCTTTTAGAGCGGTACGATCCTCTTTGCAATTCTTGTCCAAAAAGCATAATGTGGAAGGAACCAAAATATTAATGTTAACTTCTTCAATTTCTGGAGAGGGTAAATCTTTTTGTTCTATAAACTTAGCAACGGTTTTTGCATTAAGCGAGAAAAAAACAGTAATTGTTGGTTTAGATTTAAGAAAACCTAAGATTTTTGGCGATTTTAAAATTGATAATAATTTTGGAGTAGTTAATTATCTAGTCGGACAAAAAACAGTAGACGAAATCATTTATAAATCGCACATTCCAAATTTAGATATTATCACATCAGGACCAATTCCTCCCAATCCTTCAGAGTTATTGATGAGTGAAGCTATGGGGGAATTAATCGCGGATTTAAAAACAAAATACGATTATATTATTTTGGATACACCTCCAGTTGGTTTAGTTGCAGATGCTTTAGAATTATCTCATTTTGCAGATGCCACTTTATATGTGGTGAGACAAGCTTACACCAAGCGCGGAATGCTTTCTGTTGTTAATGAAAAGCACTTACGTGGAGAATTGAAAAATGTAAGCATTATATTTAATGGTTTCCAAAACAAAGCTAAATACGGCTATGGATACGGCTACGGTTATGGTTATGGAGCCTACGGTTATGGTTACGGAGCATATTACGAAGAAGAAAGAAAACCAAAAACAAGAAAAGAGAAATTTTTAGATCTTTTTGATTTATCTAAAAAGAAAAAATCGTAATCTAAGTGCGTAATTCCATTCAAAATAAAAAAATTGTTATCACAGGCGGAGCTGGATTTATCGGGTCAAATTTGTGTGACTACTTCTTGAAAAATAACAACCAAATTGTATGTTTGGATAATTTTTCAACAGGATTTAAGCATAATATTGATGCGTTTTTAAACAATCCAAATTTCACTTTAATTGAAGGTGATATTAGAAATTTAGAAACTTGTAAAAAAGCCGTTGAAAATGCAGATTATGTTTTGCATCAAGCCGCTTTAGGTAGCGTTCCACGTTCTATAAATGATCCAATAACTTCAAATGAAGTGAATGTTTCAGGGTTTTTAAACATGTTACAGGCTTCTAAAGATGCTAATGTGAAACGATTTGTGTATGCTGCAAGTTCCTCAACTTATGGTGATTCTGAAGCCTTACCAAAAGTGGAAGACAAAATAGGGAAACCCTTGTCGCCCTATGCAATTACAAAGTATGTAAACGAATTATATGCCGATGTTTTTAGTAAAACCTATGGTATGGAAACAATTGGCTTGAGATACTTTAATGTTTTTGGGCGCAATCAAACACCAAATGGAGCTTATGCTGCCGTTATTCCGAAGTTTATTTCCTTATTTATAAACCACGAAAATCCTATAATTAATGGGGATGGAAACTATTCAAGAGATTTTACATATATAGACAATGTAATTCAAATGAATGAATTAGCTTTGCAGGCTCAAAATTCAGAAGCCATAAATCAAGTTTATAATACCGCTTTTGGAGAAAGAACAACTTTAAACGAATTAATAAAATATATAAAAGAATTTCTACAACCATACGATTCTGAAATTGAAAATATTTCTTGTATTTATGGTCCTAATAGAGGTGGAGATATTCCACATTCATTGGCAAGTATTGATAAGGCTAAAGAATTATTAGGCTATAACCCGAAATTTTCTATCAAAGAAGGATTAAAAGAATCCATCAATTGGTATTGGAATAATTTAAAAAACGAATAAAATGATTAAAAATATTTGTTGCATAGGCGCAGGATATGTTGGTGGACCAACTATGGCAGTAATCGCTCAAAAATGTCCACATATAAAAGTTACAGTTGTCGATTTAAACCAAGATAGAATTAACGCTTGGAATAATGAAGACTTAAGTTTGTTACCTATTTACGAGCCTGGTTTAGAAGCAGTTGTTGGTGAAGCTAGAGGAAGAAATTTGTTTTTTTCAACTGAAGTGGATAAAGCCATTGATGAAGCTGACGCTATTTTTATTTCTGTAAATACACCAACCAAAACATATGGAGTTGGAAAAGGTATGGCAGCCGATTTGAAATATATCGAATTATGTGCCAGACAAATTGCTCGTGTTGCAAAAACAGATAAAATTGTGATTGAAAAATCAACTTTACCCGTAAGAACAGCTCAAGCCATTAAAGATATTTTAGATCACACTGGAAATGGAGTAAATTTCCAAATCTTATCTAACCCAGAATTCTTAGCGGAAGGAACAGCAATCGAAGATTTATTCGCTCCAGATAGAGTTCTTATTGGTGGAGATACTACTCCAGACGGACAAGCAGCAATTAGTAAATTAGTTGAGGTGTATGCCAATTGGGTAAATAAAGACAATATTTTAACAACTAATGTTTGGTCTTCAGAATTATCAAAATTAACAGCAAATGCTTTTTTAGCACAACGTGTTTCTTCTATAAATGCGATGAGCGAATTATGTGAGAAAACAGGTGCTGATGTAAATGAAGTCGCAAAAGCAATTGGTTTAGATAGCAGAATTGGATCAAAATTTTTGAAATCATCAGTTGGTTTTGGAGGTTCTTGTTTTCAAAAAGACATTTTAAACTTAGTATACATCGCAAAATCATACGGATTGAACGAAGTAGCCGATTATTGGGAGCAAGTAATTATTATGAACGATCACCAAAAAAATCGTTTCTCCAAAAATATTATAAGTACTTTATATAATACTGTTTCAGGTAAAAAAATTGCTTTCTTAGGTTGGGCTTTCAAAAAAGACACAAACGATACTCGTGAATCAGCCGCTATTTATGTCGCAGACAATTTAATTAGTGAACAAGCAAATATTGCCGTTTTCGATCCAAAAGTAGAAGCAGATCAAATTCATTTCGATTTAAATTATTTAGAAACTCGTACAGATGCTCAAAATAAAAA
>JAULXA010000298.1:0-6505 GCA_032118875.1 Flavobacterium sp. | reverse complement strand
GTATAAACCAGGAAATAATTCAAATAGTAATTCTTCTTCAAATAAAGATATTGAAACTGTAATAGATTCAGATAATCCTGAATTGTATAGCCCTGACGGGAACAAAGAAGATAATCCTGAAAATCATAAAGACGAATATAGAGAGGACATGGGAGAGGAGTTTTTAGAGAAGGATCAGAAGACTGAAAAATAAAATTCAAATCCCGAGAACTCTACTTTTTAATTAAAATGGCACATCTGATTAGAATAAAAAAACAATGAAATTAAAGTTGAGTTAGTTTAAAGTCTGTACTATTTTATGGTACAGACTTTTTTTTATTACATATGTAAAGCAGTTTATTCAATCTTGTTGATCAAACACATAATGAAATTCGAGAATAAAAATAAATTTCCAATTGAAAAAATTCGTGTTGTATTAATGGTATTTTTAATATCTTTGAGATGCTGTTTTAGAACGGTAAAGTATTCTTGGTTCTAAAATATTTTCCCCAAATATAATATTTCATCATATAATGCAAGAAATTCCTATACTAGAAAGAGAATATACTATTGGCGAATTTTTTGTAATGTTTTTGTTGTTGTCTCCATTAGTTTTTGGTTACTGTTACATGATGTTATATGTTGTTGAAATTATTTATCAACGCAATTTCAAAAAACCGTTATTTGTTTTCGGACATATAGTCAATAAAAAAATATCGGAAACGGATAAAATGATTTTGCGAAATAACAGTCCATTTTATCAGAAGTTAAAACCTAAATATAAAATATATTTTGAACATCGCGTGGCGACTTTTATTGAAAAAACCCAATTTTCAACGCGTGATATTTCAATCAATCAAGAAATGAAACTGTCTATTGCGGCAGTTTACATTCAGTTGACTTTCGGAATGAAAAATTATTTAAACCAACTCATTCAACAAATTATTATTTATCCTGAAATTTATTTGTCTACTCATACCGATGAATATTTTAAAGGAGAATTTAATCCAAGAATGAAAACAATTGTTTTTTCATGGTCTGATTTTAAAGAAGGAATCGATGTGAAAAACGACAATTTAAATTTAGGTTTACATGAATTTACACACGCATTGCATTTCGCAACTTTAAAAAGTGATAAGCCTGCCCATGTTTTGTTTAACGAATCGCTTCGCAATTTATTTTTGTCTTTTTCTAACGAAAAATTACGTCAAGATTTATTGAATTCTGGGTTTTTACGCGAGTATGCTTTTGAAAATCAGTACGAATTTGTAGCGGTTTTGTTGGAACATTTCTTTGAATCTCCAGAGGAATTAAAACAAAAATTTCCTTCAATTTATACAAAAGTGAAGGAAATGTTGAATTATAACGAAGCTGTTTTTACTTCGTAATTTTTTTTAAATCTGCAATTGTTGCCGTTGGGTTTTCTGCTCCAAAAACATAGCTTCCTGCTACTAAAACATCAGCGCCAGCATCTACTAATTGTTTGGCATTTTTATTCGTTACGCCGCCATCAATTTCAATCAATGTGTTGGCTTTACATCTTTTAATCATTTCTTTCAATTGAAAAATTTTGTCATATGTTTTTTCAATAAAACTTTGTCCTCCAAAACCTGGATTCACACTCATGATACAAACTAAGTCGATGTCTTGAATAATATCTTCTAAAACTTTAACGCTAGTGTGTGGATTAATTGCCACTCCTGCTTTCATACCTTCTGCTTTTATAGCTTGTAAAGTTCTGTGTAAATGATTGCAAGCTTCATAATGTACAGTTAATACATTTGCTCCTAATTTTGCGAAAGTAGAAATATATCTATCAGGATCTACAATCATTAAATGTACATCGATGGTTTTGGTAGCGTGTTTAGAAATCGCTTGTAAAACCGGCATTCCAAAAGAAATATTTGGAACAAAAACGCCATCCATAATATCAATATGAAACCAATCTGCTTCAGAATTGTTAATCATTTCAATGTCGCGTTGTAAATTAGCAAAGTCGGCTGCTAAAACCGAAGGCGCAATAAGTGTGTTTTTAGTCATGTTCTTATATTGTAGTTATGTTGTTGGGCAAAGGTAAAATTTAACCGCAAAGTTCGCAAGGTTTTTCGCAAAGTTCGCAAAGTTTTAATTTGTTGCTTATCAATATATTTAAAGATATGAATAACTGTGATATTTTTATAATGATAATTAATTGCAGAGAGCATCTAGTTTTAAATTTAACCGCAAGGTTCGCAAGGTTTTTCGCAAAGTTCGCAAAGTAAATTTTTCGTAAGAAACTCCCCTTTGGGGTTGGGGGCTAAAAACAAAACTCCGGATACCCGAGCACTTGTGCGAACTGACCGGAGATTTGTTTCCTAAAAAAACAAAACTCCGGTAATCAGCCGGAGTTTCAATCATCAATCAAAAAACGAACCGTTTACACGGTTGTTTGCTGTAAAAAACGTATTATCCTAAATATGTTTTTAATATTTTACTTCTAGAAGTATGTTTCAATCTTCTAATTGCTTTTTCTTTAATTTGACGCACACGCTCACGAGTTAAATCGAAAGTTTCACCAATTTCTTCTAATGTCATTGGGTGTTGGTCGCTTAATCCGAAGTACAAACGCACTACATCCGCTTCTCTTGGAGTCAACGTTTCTAACGCTCTTTCAATTTCAGTTTGTAATGATTCGTGGATTAATTCTCTATCTGGATTTGGATATTCACCTGAACGTAAAACGTCGTATAAGTTAGAATCTTCACCTTCCACAAGAGGCGCATCCATTGATAAATGACGTCCAGAGTTTTTCATTGACTCTTTTACATCATTAACCGTCATGTCTAGTTCTTTTGCAATTTCCTCAGCACTTGGTGGACGTTCGTTAGATTGCTCTAATAAAGCGTACATCTTGTTGATTTTATTGATAGAACCAATTTTATTTAAAGGTAAACGTACAATACGAGATTGTTCTGCTAATGCTTGAAGAATCGATTGACGAATCCACCAAACCGCATAAGAAATGAATTTGAAACCACGTGTTTCATCAAAACGTTGTGCTGCTTTGATCAAACCTAAGTTTCCTTCATTAATTAAATCGGGTAAAGTTAAACCTTGATTTTGGTATTGTTTTGCTACCGAAACTACGAAACGTAAATTCGCTTTAGTTAGTTTTTCTAAGGCGCGTTGGTCTCCGGCTTTTATACGTTGTGCTAATTCAACTTCTTCATCGGCAGTAATTAAATCTACTTTACCAATTTCTTGTAAATATTTGTCTAGGGAAGCAGTTTCACGGTTCGTAACCTGCTTGGTTATTTTAAGTTGTCTCATGGGGTTTTCTCCTAACTTTAAAAGTTCTTATTGTTATACGTAAGAAGTTCTTAAAAAGTTACAAAAGTTTTAATATTTTTTTGTTTGGGCGTTTCCCAAGGGTCGGGCTATACGTTACAATCTTTTATTTTTGTTAGAAAAAACAAAAATAAAAGGATTTTCACTGCTATCCCTAACGCAAAAGAAAAGCCATTAATTACACTAAAAAATCGTTCTCTAAACGTTGTTTAAATCTGTCAATAGGTTTTAAATCGACATCAATTTCATCGTTGGAAACATCAAATGGGTCATCTAAACCTCTAATCAATAAATACAAATAACAAAACAAAAACGTAACAGCAGCAGTAACAAAATAATCTGCTGGATTCGATTTAAATTTAGTGATTAATAACAACGACATCACAATAAATAAAATACTTTTAAGTAAAATGTAAGCCGGTTTTATAAAATTATTTCGGGAAATAGAGTAGGCGCGAGTCAATTGTTTTCTCATCGCGTTGGTGTTTTCTTGTATGCCTTTAATTGCTTCTTTGTCCACACCGCGTTCTGCGAAATAATAGGCAATTTCATTAGAATTTCTAATTAATGGAAAAATTACGTTAGAATCTTTTTCTTTAGAATAAATCCAAGAAATAATCCCATCCGTAATAAATAGTAATTGTTCGCGTAAAAAAGGTTGGTTTAATGCTTCTTTGCATAAATCGGACGTGCCGGTTCTTGGGGCTCTTATGGCTAAATAAATCCAATCTTTAATCGCTTCTAAATTGGAAGCCACTTCACCAGGAATGCGTTCACTTTCCTTAAAATCCGACATCGTAGCGGCTAATAACAATCCGAAAACAAAAAAAGCACCGGTGAAAATAATTGTGATATCAGACAATTCAATTAAATCATGAAAATCTTGTCCGTATAACGATAAGTGCTTGAATACAAAATTTTTAATGCATAAAATAAGTAAGGCTGCAAGTATAGATTTTATTATTATAGTTCGGTTGGTAATGAATTTCATTTGTGGTTTGTTTTTCGCAAATTTAGAAAGTTTTACATTTAATTTATAAATTATTTTTGCAATTTGTTACATTCTAAAACTGATAACTTAATCCGGCTCTAATTGATAAGATTAGTGGATTTAAATCTTTGTCTCTCATTTGGTTTAAAAATTGATAGTGCAAGCTTGGATACAGTTCAAATTGTAATTTATTAGAAAATTTATAAGTCCCATATATTTTTAAATTCGCACTAAAATTTTGTTTTAAAACACTTTCTAGTTTTCCAATTTTAGTTTTTTCACTTGGTGATTCAATATAAACAGTGTTGTCATTGATAAGTGTGTGACTAATTCCTGCCGCTGTTGCAAAACTAATTTTCTTGTCATTTAATTTATAATAAAATTCTAAGGGAATTTCATACATACTTAAATCATGTGTCATTGTCAGTTTGTTTGATGGTGGAAAAGTTACAATTGAATTATTTGCAACATCAGTAAAACTCAACGTATTTGAAGTAGTTTTTTCAATTTCGGTTTTTGTTGAAGCATTTATATATCCAAATCCAATTTGAAGTCCGTAATTTTTATTAACCATCCATCTTAAATTGATTCCATAATGTATATTAGAAACCTTTAATTCATTTGAAGAATTAAAATTTCCTTTTACCTGATTTTTATTCATTAGTCCATAACCAATATAAGGAGAAAAGATAAAAGTATTAGATTTATCTTCATCGAGAACTTTAGTAGAATCTTTTACTAAAAGCTTTTCTGTTTTTTTAATTGGTTTTTTTGCAACTGCAGTTATGCTTTTAGTGTTCTTTACTTCAATTTCAGCTTTTGCAATAGCAGTACTATCTTTTACAATTGAGATTTCAGACGCTAAGTTTTTGTCAAAATTAGTTACGCTAGTATTTTTTAAATCGCTAGAATTAATGTCGCCTTTTGCTAAATTGTTTCGTTTTTGATTTGATTTTTTATTAAAAGCTAAAGCTGTTGATTTTTGATTAGAATGAGATTTGTTTTTGCGTTTTGAATTTGAAATTTTTGGGTTGAAACTATATTTAGAATCACTTCTTTTCGCATTTTTTGAATTGATTTGGTTATTGCTATTTGTATAGTTTTTTCTGTTTTTATTCCTTTGTTTTGAATAATTTATGCTATTGTTTTCTTTGAAATTAGTATCAGTTGAAACTACATTATTTTTGTTGTTCTTTAAATACTTCGTATCCGTATCTCTATTAATTGAATTAGTGTCTTTAGAAAAATTACTTTCTGATTTCACATCTGATGAATTGTTTTCTTTAGTTAAACTATTCATTTTGGAATTGCTATTTGAGTTTTCGTTAGAGTTAGCATTTGTAATAGGATTTCCAACCTTTTCAGAATTGTTTTTGTTGTTTTCTGAATTTGAGTCCAATAAATTATTAGAATACACTAATAATAACGTTAACAAACAACCCGATAAAAAAGAACCAAAAAACATCCAAAATAGGATTCTTTTCTTTCTCTTTTTCTCATTTAATTCGTTTTCAATTTTATTCCAACCGTTTTCATTTGGAGTAAAATCCATTTGATTGAAACTGTCGTTAAAAAATTGTCCGATATCTTTTTTAGTATCCATTTTGAACTAATTTATTTTTGAATTCTACTATTTGCTTCTTTAATATTCTTTTGGCTTTGTATAAGTTTGATTTTGAAGTTCCTTCTGAAATTTGCAACATTTCACTTATTTCTTTATGAGAATATTGGTCTAATTCATACAAACTAAAAACCAATCGGTATTGGTTGGGCAAAGATTGAATTAGATTTAATAATTGGTCAAGACTAATATCAATTTGATTGATTTCAATTTCAGTATCTTGAATGGGGTAAATTAAATTTTCAGTAGGTTCAAAATTTAGGGAGTTTTTAAATTTTGAAATGGCTTTGTAAATGGTAATTTTTTTAATCCAACCTTCAAATGTTCCCGTGTTTTTAAAAGAATTTATTTTGGAAAATATTTCAATAAAACTATCATGTACATTATCTTCTGCTTCAGAAAATGAAGTGCAATATTTCAAACTCAAATTAAAAAGCGTTTTATTATAAAGACAGTAAAGCTCTTTTTGATGTGCTCTACTGCCTTTTTTGCAACCTTCAATAATGTTAGTTAAATTGTTCAATTTCTGTTTTATTATTGTTTGCTTTATATTTGTGTAGCAGTCCAAGTGCCTGGCGCGCTAGGGT
>JAULXA010000297.1:0-2098 GCA_032118875.1 Flavobacterium sp. | reverse complement strand
AGGGTTCAATGCAGTTGTTTATTCGATAAAACAACTTGCTAATGGTAAAATTTTAGTTGGTGGTAATTTCACTACATATAACGGTATTACAGAAAACAGAATAATTTGCTTAAACAGTGATGGTACAAAAGATGTTACTTTTTCAACTGGAACAGGGTTTAGTGCCTCTGTTCGTAATATAGAAATTCAAACCGATGGTAAATTACTAATTGGCGGAGAATTTACTTCCTATAACGGAGTTACCGAAAACAGAATGATTCGATTAAATACTGATGGTAGCAAAGATGCTACTTTTAATACTGGAACTGGATTTAGTAGTACTGTTCAGGCAATAGAAATTCAAGCTGATGGCAAAATTCTAATAGGCGGAGATTTTACTAGCTACATTGGAGTTACAGAAAATAGAATAATTCGTTTAAATAATGATGGTAGCAAAGACGCTACATTTACTACAGGAACAGGATTTAATTTCGCTATTAGCACAATTGTACAACAAGCGAATGGAAAAATACTTGTAGGTGGAGGTTTCAATACCTTTAATGGAGTTACTGAAAACAGAATCATTACTTTAAATACAGATGGAACCAAAGATCCTGCTTTTATTACAGGAACAGGTTTTAATGGAAGTGTTTTTAAAATTGAACAATTTGCCGATGGAAAAATTCTTGTAGGTGGTCCTTTCATAACCTATAAAGGAGATAACAGCTCTGCCTTTTTAATTAAATTACACACTGAACAAAGTTTAAGTACTACTAGTTTTGATGCTGCCAATGCATTTGTAATTTACCCTAACCCAGCACAAAATGTATTGCATTTACAAGCTAATAACTTTACTATCATAAAAGCAGTAAAAATTTATGACTTACAAGGAAAAGTTGTGCTACAAGACACTAACGATACTATTAATGTTAGTAACCTTTCAAAAGGGTTATATATTGTTAAAATTAGTACCGAAGAAGGAGAAGTTACTAAGAAGTTTATAAAAGAATAAGTTAACTTCAAACCATAAAAAAATCCCAAATTCTAAGTTAGAGTTTGGGATTTTTTTTTTTTTTATAAAATCATCGTCAATTGAATCCTCTTTCTAGCTTCATCGACCTCAACGACTTTCACTTGAACGTGTTGGTGAAGTTTTACGATTTCATTCACATCAGAAACGAAACCTGCTTTTAGTTGTGAAATATGTACCAAACCACTTTCTTTTGTTCCGATATCCACAAAACAACCAAAAGCGGTAATGTTATTGACAATTCCAGGTAAAATCATGCCTGTTTTTAAATCTTTTATCGTGCGAACATTTGGGTCGAATTCAAAAACTTTTGCTGCTTTTCTTGGGTCTAATCCTGGTTTTTCAAGTTCTTTAAGAATATCTTTTAAAGTTAAAATTCCGATTTCTGAAGTAATATAGTTTTCAGGAGAAATTTGAGAAATTTTTTCCTTATTTGCGACTAATTCATGGGTTTTAATCCCTAAATCTTTCGCCATTTTTTCAACAATAGCATACGTTTCAGGGTGAACAGCTGAATTATCTAACGGATTTTTTCCGTCTTTAATTCGAATAAAAGCTGCAGCTTGTTGGTACGCTTTTTCACCTAAACGTGGTACTTTTTTTAGTTGTTTTCTATCTTCAAACGGACCATTTTCTGAACGAAAAGCGACAATGTTTTCCGCCATTTTTTCACCAATTCCAGACACATAACTTAGTAACGATTTACTGGCTGTGTTTACGTTAATTCCGACAGAATTCACACAACTCATCACCACATTATCTAATTCATCTTTCAATTTATTTTGATCGACGTCATGTTGATATTGTCCGACTCCAATCGATTTTGGATCGATTTTTACCAATTCCGCTAACGGATCAGAAAGTCGTCTTCCAATTGAAACCGAACCACGAACCGTTACGTCATAATTTGGAAATTCATCACGCGCAATTTTACTCGCAGAATATACCGATGCACCCGCTTCCGAAACTACAAATACTTGAAGTGGTTTATCGAAAGCGATTTTCTTAATAAAAAATTCAGTTTCGCGAGAAGCCGTTCCGTTACCAATTGAAATGGCTTCAATATTATACGCGTTCACCATAGAACGA
>JAULXA010000296.1:0-26053 GCA_032118875.1 Flavobacterium sp. | reverse complement strand
AAAAGGTTATGGTGGTTGTCCGATGGCAAAAGACGACTTAACTGGAAACATGCCAACTGAAAAATTATTATCTTATTTTACAGCAGAAAAAGCGAATACAAATTGTCATCCTATTAGTTTTGAAAGCGCTTATAATGAAGCTTTAAAAATATTTAACGCTTATCACTAGTAAACTTAAGAATCATAAAAACATCTTTAAGATCTTTTCTTTTGCTTTCTCTTTGCGGATTAACCATAAAATAAAAGGCAAACAAAATTGAAAGCACAATACAAACCATTATTTTTCCAGCAATATTTCCAATCATTAATTCTGAGTAATTCACTTCAGAATAAAAGTTTACAGAATAAAATAAAATCGAGTCTGCAACAGCCGTAATTACACTCGCTCCCAAGAACTGTAAAAAGTAATTTTTAGGATATTTCGAATCAATATATCTGTAAATAAGAATAATAGATATCATATCTAAATACAACAAAACAACACCTGAGATAAACAAATGAATGTCGAAATTAAAAATCTCTGCTAAAAACGTTGTATTTCTCGAATAACTATCCGTTAAAATTTGTTCCAATGAAATATAGGATAGAAAAACTAAAATAATGTTACTTAAAATAATTCCATAAATAGCACTTCTCACATTAATCACATTTTCATTTCTAAAAATTAATAAAACACCAAATAAAGTCGAAATAAAAATCAGAGTGGAACCTGGAGAAAATAAAAACACGTCAAAATACAAATTATACACATTTCCTGAAAGTATCGTTTGAAAAAACTGTAGCGTTCCTAAGAAAATGAATAACAAGCCAATACCAAAATGTTTCTTTGAGGCATGCAATCCTAAAATCATCAATCCGACAATTAAAGTTTCTAAAAGAAAATATATAAATGTATCCATTTCACAAATATAATTATTTATCTCACTTAACAATTATTTAGCATAAAAACAATTGATTATTCCTATTATTTCACTAAATTTGCACGCAATTTAACTACAATTGCAGCATGAAAGCACACACTTCTAAAATTATTGGAGAAGGACTAACCTATGATGACGTTCTTTTAATTCCAAATTATTCTGAAATACTTCCAAGAGAAGTTTCTATTCAATCAAAATTTAGTAAAAACATTACCTTAAACACGCCTATTGTTTCCGCAGCAATGGACACGGTTACGGAAAGCGCTATGGCAATTGCTATGGCTCAAGAAGGTGGTATTGGTGTTTTACACAAAAACATGACTATTGCACAACAAGCTGCAGAAGTTAGAAAAGTGAAACGTGCAGAAAGCGGTATGATTATCGATCCAGTAACTTTACCATTAACTGCAAATGTGGGCGATGCTAAAAATGCCATGAGAGAATTTGGTATTGGAGGAATTCCTGTTGTAGATACGAATGGGATTTTAAAAGGAATTGTTACCAACAGAGATTTACGTTTTGAAAAAGACAACAGCCGAATTATTACAGAAGTAATGACATCTGAAAAATTAGTAACTGCTGGAAAAGGAACTACTTTAGCTGCTGCCGAAGAAATACTACAAGAAAGTAAAATTGAAAAACTCCCTGTTGTTGATGCCGATTTTAAATTAATTGGCTTAATCACTTTTAGAGATATTACAAAACTGACTCAAAAACCAAACGCCAACAAAGATAAATTTGGACGTTTACGTGTTGCTGCCGCTTTAGGTGTAACAGGTGATGTTTTAGAACGTTGCGAAGCTTTAGTAAAAGCTGGAGTGGATGCTGTAATTATTGATACTGCTCACGGACATACAAAAGGTGTAGTTGATGTGCTGAAACAAGTTAAAAATAAATTCCCAGAAATTGATGTAGTAGTTGGAAACATTGCAACTCCAGAAGCTGCTTTATATCTAGCTGAAAATGGTGCTGATGCGGTAAAAGTTGGAATTGGACCTGGTTCAATTTGTACAACTCGTGTTGTAGCTGGTGTTGGTTTCCCTCAATTTTCTGCAGTTTTAGAAGTAGCTGCGGCTTTAGAAGGAACTGGAATTCCAGTAATTGCTGATGGTGGTGTTCGTTATACAGGAGATATCCCAAAAGCATTAGCTGCTGGAGCATCATGTGTGATGTTAGGTTCGATGTTAGCTGGAACTAAAGAATCGCCAGGTGAAACTATTATTTTTGAAGGAAGAAAATTCAAATCATATAGAGGAATGGGTTCTGTGGAAGCGATGAAAGAAGGCTCAAAAGATAGATACTTCCAGGATGTTGAAGATGATGTTAAAAAATTAGTTCCAGAAGGAATTGTAGGTCGCGTACCATATAAAGGAGAATTAAACGAAAGCATGCAACAATTCATTGGTGGACTTCGTGCCGGAATGGGTTATTGTGGTGCTAAAAACATAGAAACTTTACAAGCAACTAGCCGATTTGTACGTTTAACATCAAGTGGAATTAGCGAAAGTCATCCACATAATGTTACAATAACTAAAGAAGCTCCGAATTATTCGAGATAAGCTTTAAAAGTTCAAAATAAAAAATCCATTCCGACGTATCGGAATGGATTTTTTTTATGCAAATTACTCCGTTTTTATACTCTTAAAAATTTTATATTGTGTTTCAACAACGGATTCATTAAAACCGTGAGCTGCTTTAGGTAATAAATAATATTCTTTTTTAGGTGCTTTTATTTTTTCAAAATATGCTTTTGAACTTTCTTTAGGCGTCATAATATCTTCATTTCCTTGAATGAAATAAACCGGAATTTTAAAATCTACATTATCTTTTAAAAAATTAATATTCGCACTCATGGATTGCACACCCAATTTCTCATCTCCCACATAATTCACAAAAGAATAATCATCTCCATCTGCTCTGTTTTTATTGTCAATATCATTATCGTAAGAAGTTGAAAGTTGAAACCAATTACTTGGCGCTGGCGTAGAATTCATTCTTTCGTATTTCTTTAAGACTCTAAATAATAAACCAACATTTTTCGCTCTGCTATAAGGCGGTTTACCAATATTACTTAATAGTTCCAAAGCTTCTTTATCCTTTTTTTCTTCAGCTATTTTATAAATCCTAGCATAAAATTCTACATCAATTGTTGAATCAACAATTTGAGAATGTCCCACATAAGCATAAAAAAGTTCTGGTTGTTTTGTGACTATTTTCACGCCAAGTGCAGAACCCCAAGATGTACCAAACAGAATAATTTTTTGTTTATCTAAATGCTTTAAAAGGTATTTCGACACCTCAACTCCATCGCTAGTCATTTGTTCCAATGTTAATGGATTTGCTTGTAAATATTCTGGAGTAAGTTCTTCTGGTGGTGAATTCTGTCCATAAGTTCTTCCAGTTCCACGCTGATCCCATTGCACAATAATAAAATCCTTTTCCAAATCTTTATACATCACATCCACATACGGACTAATAGGACTTCCTGGTCCGCCGTGAATAAATAAAATTATCGGTTTTGAAGGATTTCCTTTTATAGTAATCCAATGTTCAATACCATTTATTAAAACAAATTTTTCTTCGGAAATAGGTTTTTCTAATTCCGAATGGTGCTGAATTGTTTCGGTTTGTGGATTTAAAGTTAATAACGACACTTCGTCATTGTCAGCATTTTTTAATTGGGCCAAACCTAAGAAAGGTAATAAAATAAATAAAGAGGTAATTTTCATGATTCAAATTTTTAGTTGTTAGTACTAATTTGAAGCAAAATTGCGTGATTTGTTTTACGTTGGCGACCGAATAAAAAAAGTCGAACCCATTTTAAATGATAAAATGAGTTCGACTTTTTACAAAACCTTGATATTTAAGACTTTCTAAACTCTGTTGGTGTTTGATTGGTATGTTTTTTAAAAGCGGTATTAAACGACGATTTCGAATTAAAACCGACTTCATACAAAATTTCTAAAATTGTAACCTTACTTTTTGAGGCATCTTTCAAAATTTCTTTGGCTTTTTCGATGCGATATTCATTAATAAAATCAAAAAAGTGCTTGTTCATGTGATGATTAATCAAAATGGATAAATCACGAACGGAAATATTAACTTGTTTCGATAATTCCTGAATAGTTAACGATGGATCGAGATACGATTCCTTTTCTAAAACATGTTTTTTTACATGTTCTATTTGAGAAATAATTTCTGGAGATTTACAATTTTCAGAAAAATCTTCCTCAACCAAAACAACCTTTTTATGCAACACTTCATTGACCAATAACATAGATGAATCGACACCTTTAAAAAGATCAGGATTATTTAAGGCTTTCAAAACAAACCAACAACTTATAAGTAGCGCAACAATTCCAATGATAACATTGGAACCGCTTAACAATGCCTGATAATCCGTATATCTAATTAACGATTTAAAGAAAACAACAGAATGAGCAATTAAAAACAAAACCGTCATTTGAAACAACCATTTGTAAGAGGAATTATCCGAATTGGTGAAATTCTCGAAGTAAGTTTCTTTATATTTTTTTAAAATTCTAAAAATTAAAACGATATAAAAAACGTATTGCAATTCTACTAGAATATAGAAAAATCGGATTTCTAACAGTTGTTTAAAATGCTCGAAAACAGAAACGCTTTCAATTGCGTTGGCGAAATAAAACCTTGGAATAAGTACTAAATTAGCTATTACAAAAGGAAGTAGCAGTAGTGAATCTTTTGGTTTCAATTTAAAATCCGAATAACAAACTGATTTCACATACAAGTAAAACACTGGCATAATTAACAAACTAGTTGTCATTCTAAAAACTTCAAAACTCAAAGTACTATCTAAATAATTTTCAGAAAAAAAACTACTTAAATCAAATGCAGAAAGTAACAACAATCCTGCAAAAAGTCTATTTCTTAATTTACTTTTTGTTGGAACTGTTAGCAAGAAAAAAGCGAAAAGAAGTATTACAAAAACAGTAATTAAAGCAATCGTATTTAAAAAACTGAATTTATCCATTAATTTTTTTTTGCTAATTTAATGATAATAAACCCAAATATATTTTTTGAGTTATTTTTTTCCAAAAACCTGAACTGCGTAAATTTTAGTTTTAGACTTATTTAACGCGAATCCAAAACCAGTGTAATTATACTCACCATTCTTAATATTTTTATAATGACTGGGAGATTTTACCCAAAGCGACTTCATCTTTTCAGCTAAAACTTCATAATCAATAGTTTCATTTGGAAATGTAGTAAATAATAAATTCTCTGCAACATTAACATATTTGTCTTCGCTAAAGAATTTCACTCGATCTAGAGGTCCTTTTGTTTTAGAATTTCCATTCTGAACATGATCTAAAACATCATTACTAGCAATATATTTAGCTTGATTTGTTGCAGCTTTATCTAAATTTTCATCACGTTTTAATATGGAACATTTATTCTTAACACGCACAGCATTAATTTTATCTAACAATATTGCATCTATTTTATCAAGGTCAACATTTTGCTGAAAACCTAAAAACAACAGTACTAAAACTCCAAAACTTTTCATCTTTAATTTTTATTAAAACGTGAAATAGGGTAATATATTTTAATTGAAAGTAATAAAAACAAAAATCCTGCCAAAATGAATTAGCAGGATTTAAACTGTTTACTAAAAACTGAGATTGAGAACTGAATTATATCCCCAAATAATTACTTGGTGTAATCGCTTTTAATTCTGTTTTAATATCGTTAGAAACATTCAACGTTTCAATAAATGCATGAATTGAATCTTTATTGATAACTGTGTTCGTTCTTGTTAAATCTTTTAACGCCTCGTATGGATTTGGATAGCCTTCTCTACGTAAAATCGTTTGGATAGCTTCTGCAACAACCGCCCAGTTTTTCTCTAAATCTTCCGCAAATTTCGGTTCGTTTAATAACAATTTATTCAAACCTTTCAAAGTCGATTCAAAAGCAATAAGCGTATGACCAATTGGTACACCAATATTACGTAAAACCGTACTATCTGTTAAATCACGTTGTAATCTTGACAAAGGTAATTTTGCAGATAAATGTTCGAAAATCGCATTCGCAATTCCTAAATTTCCTTCTGAATTTTCGAAATCAATTGGGTTGACTTTATGTGGCATTGCTGAAGAACCAATTTCTCCCGCTTTAATTTTTTGCTTAAAATAATCCATAGAAACATAAGTCCAAATATCTCTATCTAAGTCGATTAATATGGTATTGATACGTTTTAAAGCGTCAAAATACGCTGCAAAATGATCGTAATGTTCAATTTGAGTCGTTGGAAACGAATGACGCAATCCTAAAGTTTCTTCTACAAATTGTGATCCGAAAGCTTTCCAATCGTGGTTTGGATACGCTACTTTGTGAGCGTTATAATTTCCTGTTGCACCACCAAATTTAGCGGCAAAAGGCACATTAAATAACAAACGCATTTGCTCTTCAATTCGTTCTACGAAAACTAAAATTTCTTTTCCTAAACGAGTTGGCGATGCTGGTTGTCCGTGCGTACGAGCTAATAATGGAATGTCTTTCCATTCTGTTGACAATTCTTTCAATTTCTGAACAATCGCAATTAAGCTTGGTAAATATACATTTTCAAAAGCTTCTTTTGCAGAAAGTGGAATCGCTGTGTTATTGATATCTTGAGACGTTAATCCGAAGTGAATGAATTCTTTAAAGGCTTCTAATCCGAATTCGTCAAATTTCTTTTTGATAAAATATTCAACCGCTTTTACATCGTGGTTGGTTGTTTTTTCTGTTTCTTTAATCCAAAGTGCCTCTTCAGTAGAAAAATTCTCATAAATCCCTCTCAATTTTCCAAAAAGGTTTTTATCTACACCTTGTAATTGTGGCACATTATATTCGCACATGGCGATAAAATATTCTACCTCAACTAAAACTCTATATTTAATTAAAGCTTCTTCAGAAAAATAAGCGGATAACGATTTGGTTTTACTTCTGTAACGACCATCAATTGGCGATACGGCATTTAATTCAGTTAGTTGCATGATGTTGTGTTGTTATTTAAGGCGCAAATTTAGTAATTAGTGATTAGTTATCCGTAATTAGTTTGGAGTTTTTTTATCATCTATATAAGTTTTGAAAATTTTATCCCAAAAAGTAAAATAGAATCCATAATTATGATCCAAGTGCAAATGATGTTGGTTATGAAATCGTGTCGTAGAAATCCATTTTGTTAAAAAATTGTTTGTCCAAAAATTCGGAAAAACATCTCTTCTCATATAACCTAAAATACCATAAGTTAAATTTAAAAACAGGTAAATTACAACGCTATAAAAATTAAAGTTCATGCTCCAAATCGTTATAAGCCATAAACTCCCAAATCCAATTACTTCTATTGGATGTAAAACATACAGACTATATACATTTGTATGAATATGAGAATGATGCTTTTTATGAATGACAAACAACCAATCGATTTTATGAATGAAATAATGGAAAACAAACATCAATAAATCCATAACAATAGTTATTAAAAATAAATCTACCATAATGGAAAGAAAAGAAATTTCATAGATGAATTTTATATATCCTAAATAGAAAAGTTTAAATCCGAAAAAGGTAACTATCGTATTAAATAGTAAAGTATATAGAATCCATTTCACATCTTTTTTAAACAAAACTGTATTTTTAGATTCAATTATTTTTCCAACTAAAACAGACAAAACAATTAGACTTAAATTCTCAAATAAAAAGAAAATAAACAAGTTGATATCACCAACTTCATTCCATTTCATAAACCAATTTTCAATATCCATAGCTACAATTTTTCTTTTAAAAATTCCATTCCTTCACTCGCACTCATTTGTAAAACTTGTAACGGATTGGATAAATCATAAATGGTTGCTGGATTCGGATCGATATAAAACACCGGAATATGAGATTTCGCATAATGCATCAAACCTGCGGCTGGATATACTTGTAACGACGTTCCAATGATAATGACAACATCAGCTGTTTGCATGTGTGGAATCGCTAAATCTATTGCAGGAACTTGTTCGCCAAACCATACGATATCTGGTCGTAATTGTTCCGCATTTTCATTAACATCGCCAATATGAATATCGGTTTCCCAATAGATACTTTCATCTTCCGAAAACTCACCACGCACTTTTACCAATTCGCCATGCAAATGCAAAATATTCGAACTACCAGCGCGTTCATGTAAATTATCTACGTTTTGAGTAATAATTTGAACGTTGAAATTCTGTTCTAATTCGGCTAAAATATCATGACCTTTATTCGGTTGTACTTCTTTCAACTGCGCACGACGTTTGTTATAAAAATCCAAAACCAAAGCTGGATTTTTCTTCCAACCAATTGGCGAGGCAACTTCCATAATATCGTGATTTTCCCAAAGTCCGTTCGAATCTCTAAAAGTAGAAATTCCGCTTTCGGCACTCATACCCGCTCCTGTTAAAACAACTATTTTCTTCATATTTTTCTTTTGAAGCTATTTCCCGCTATCCGCTATATCTTTTTATTATATTCCCTTCGAAAGCAATTCAAAAAACTCAGAGTAAAATCGCAACTAACAAAATAAAAAGGATGCCGCTACTATCGGGGCTAATTTTTTATATTTGCAGTAAATTTAGGAAAATGTCAAAAAACAAACTCGCTTTATTAGAATATTTAGAGAACTTCATGTCTGAAAACAGAAAAAACAGATTTCTTGAAGTTTTAAAAAACAGAACCAATCATTTTACGATTGCTATGGAAGATGTGTTTCAATTGCATAATACCAGTGCGGTAATGCGTAGTTGTGAGGTTTTTGGAATTCAGAATTTACATATTGTAGAGCAACGTTACGGAAAAGCAATTGACAAGCAAATTGCGATGGGTGCAGAAAAATGGGTCGATATTAATCAGCATTCAGA
The DNA here is from genome assembly GCA_032118875.1 of Flavobacterium sp. Lineage (GTDB taxonomy): Bacteria > Bacteroidota > Bacteroidia > Flavobacteriales > Flavobacteriaceae > Flavobacterium. The sequence goes on along the minus strand of JAULXA010000296.1, from coordinate 17,223 downwards.
TATGAAAAGTTGTATTGCGAGTTTGAGAACGCAAGGTTATCAAATTATTGCTACTACACCACATAACGAATCATGTATGTTAGATGAATTTGACGTGACAAAAAAATCGGCAATATTTTTCGGAACGGAGATTGACGGACTTTCGGAAGAAGTAATGAAAGAAGCAGATGGTTTTATTAAAATTCCGATGGTTGGTTTTACTGAGAGTTTAAATATTTCTGTTTCGGCAGCTTTGGTGATTCAGGATATTACTAATAGAATGCGTCATACTGATATTGCTTGGCAATTAACCGAAGACGAAATCATAGAAAAACGCTTAGATTGGACCAGAAAAACGATAAAAGATATTGACTATATTGAGAAGCAGTTTGTGGGATAGTGTTCAGAACAACATTAATCATTTATGCTAATTGTTCCTCTACACCTATTAAAAGAATAATATCCTTTTTACACTATTTTCTTCACTTAAAAACTCAACTTTAGAAATTGATTTAGTTAGAAGTTCCCATTATTTATTTTTACAGCATTCCAAGCATGAGGTTGTGCTGTTTTTTCATTATTTATTTAGGCAACACCTTCTACAACAACACATTCAATTTTTAAAGCTTCTTCTTTTCCTCTTTTAATTGTATTTAATTACAGAAATACTTTTAAAATACTTATCTTTTATTTTCAAAATTAATCCTGAATCAAGGTACTCCAGATGTAAGAATAGCTAAAAATAATCTTACAAAAGTTAATTTTATAATTCATTCACTTTTTTTAAATATCTTTGTAAATAGATACTTTTTAATGTTTTGGTTTCCAGTTAATTACTGTTTTTAAAATACGAATTTTCCTAACTATTTTTAAAACATTAATTAACTCAAAAACACTTAAAAATAAAAGTTTCGTTCTACGTTCGTTTGTTGCACAATTATTACGTTACTATGATTAAAAATTATATAGTTTATTTATTTTTATTATTCTACATTTCTGCTTTTCCACAAGGCGAAGCTAATATTTGGTATTTTGGAAGAAATGCGGGACTTGATTTTAACACCAATCCACCTACACCGCTTTTAGATTTAAATATTGGCTCTATGTTTTCTTCTGAAGGTTGTTCTACCATAAGCGATAGCAATGGCGTATTGTTGTTCTTCACAAATGGTGAAAAAGTTTGGAACAAAAATCATCAAATAATGTTAAATGGAGATGATTTAGCAGGACACAATTCATCAACCCAATCCTCTGCGATTATTCCTTATCCGGGTACTTATGATTTTACTAAAAACCGATTTGATAAATACTTTCTAGTTACTTTAGACGATTATAACACTCCATTCCCAAATACTATAAAGAAAGGGGTTTGTTATTCTGAAATTGATATGACAATGGATAATGAACTTGGTGCGGTTACAACAAATAAAAATATCTATCTTTTTGGGACAACCACTACAGAAAAAGTTTGTGTTGTACCACATAGCAACGGTTGTGATTATTGGGTAATTTGCAAAGTAGTAGATAGTGCCGACTTTTATGTCTATCACATTTCAAATAGTGGCTTTAACACTACCCCTATTATTAGTACTACGAATTTTTTAGTAGATGCCAAACCAGGACAAATGATGATTTCACCAAACAACAAGTTGCTTTCTTATGTAGTTCCAAGTAGTAGTATTTATGTTGGCTTTTATGTTTTCAATTTTGACAACTCCACAGGATTAATAACTGAAAAATTCGCAGATATTACGGGAAATGATAGTCAGTATGGAACTGCCTTTTCTCCCAATAGTAGTGTCTTATATAAATGTGGTGGAAGTAAAATATATCAATATGATGCAACATCAACTACGAATGGAGATTTTATTGCATCAAAACAAACGTTAACATCAACAGTTAATGGATTGCTATCTATGCAATTGGCTCCTGATGGTAAGATTTATATTGCAAGACCAATATTGAATTCAACAGGAGCAATGGGTGTAATTAATAATCCTAATGTATTAGGTCAAGGATGTAATTATGTTCCTAATCAACAAAGCTTAGGAGGCAAGTTCTGTTTGGCAGGATTGCCTAATCAATTAAACAACATAAAGCCTCATAACTCAATTATCATTGAAAACCAAGACTGTAACAGTTTACAACTCATGATGGCAAACAATAATAATATTTATAGTTATAACTGGGAATTAGCTTATACAGCAAATCCATTAACTCCGATAAGTACTTCAGTAGATGCAAACCCTTTATTCAATATTCCAAATCCTAACGCAGCATATCTTATTACTTGTATTATAGTTTCACAATGTTATAGTCAAACCTATAAGTTGACATTTACTCCAAATAATCTCAATTATTCAACACCTACGTTTGCGCTTTTAACAAATACTTATTGTCAAGGCCAAACACCAGCTGTTTTACCTTTAACTTCAGAGAATAGCATCACGGGAACTTGGTTGCCAAGTGCAATAGACGCTGCCAATGCAGGTGTGTTTACTTATACATTTACACCTGACGGAATCCAATGTGCAAATCCTATCAATGTAAGTATTACAATAAAACCAAGTATAAGCGTCAATTTTACACCAATTACTATTTGTGTAGGCGAATCCTTAAATTTTCCGAATACTAACAACATCAGCGGTACTTGGTTTCCTACAAGTGTGAGCAATACGAGTAGTAATACCTATACTTTTACTCCAAATGGCGAATGTGCAACATCTACGCAATGGACGGTAGTTGTAAACGAAAAAACACAAGTTTCTTTTGATAATAGTACTTTTTGTTTTGGGGAAACTATTAACTTTCCAAGCACTAATGGAGTAAACGGAACTTGGTTTCCTGCAAACTTGAGCAATACACAAAGTTCAATCTATACTTTTACTCCAAATGGCAATTGCGCACAACAAACAACGTGGCAAGTTATCATTTTGGAAAGTTTTACCAATTTAACCATTTCAATTCTTGATAATAAAAGCATTGTAGTTAATGTTGAAAATGCGAACAACTCGATTTTATATCAATTAGACAATGGTAGTTTTCAAGATTTAAATGTTTTCGAAAATGTAAGTCCTGGTTGCCATACAGTAAATGTTACAGATTCAAATGGATGTACAACACTTACTTCTTCCGCCTTTGTTTTTGATTATCCCATATTTTTCACACCTAATGAAGATGGTCATAATGATTATTGGACTATTATTTTAGAAAACACTAAAACTAACTTGTATATTTTTGACCGTTATGGAAAATTATTGAAACAAATTCGTCAAAATGAAAAAGGCTGGGACGGTATTTATAATGGAGAAAAACTTCCTTCAACAGATTATTGGTTTGTTTTAGAGTATGAGGGATGTGGATTTTCAAAAACATTCAAATCACATTTTAGTTTAAAACGGTAAACTTTTGAAACGAAATAATAAAGGATTTGCACTGAGGGTTAATGTTCAATTTTTAAAACTATTGCGGATTATGCAAATCAAATAACTCGTTATTATCTTTAAAAGACAATATAAAAAATCAATAAATTCTCTTAATCCACAATTTAAAAGCACCCTTTTAATCTAAATAGTTTTATTTTTTTTCAAACCACAAATCCCGAATCCTACTCATTGTAATAGTTAAACCAGTAATAATTCCTTTTTCGTTTCTTTTATATTTTGAAACAGCCATTCCTGACCAACTCAAAACATCTTGTTTTAAAATTTGAATATCAAATTCGCCAAAACGACTATGATATCCAATTAGTTTATCATCTTTTAGACTAATCGTATAAAAAGTTTCTAACTCAGAACTATAAAACGTTCCTGTATATTCTTTTAAGTCTTCTACTAAAAGTGGTTTATCCACGTATTTTTCAAAAACATCTATTGAATTGTCTGCGGAAATCAATTTCATTGTATTTGTGTTGACATCAAAATGCACAATCAATTTTTCATTAATACCTCCCATCTGAAATTCAGTTGCAGTTATGGGAATTAATGGCGACTTTTTATTGTTACTACGCAAATACCATAATGTATTGTTATCCACATAAATTTTTCGAGAATAATTATTCTTATCACTCCAATACATTCCTTCATATTTTTTTAAAACTTCATCATTTAAGAATATGGATTTTATTTCTACCTTATGGGTTTCAGAAAGTAATTTGCTTTGCAAAAAAAGTTGGCTAATTTGATCGGCTGTTTTTGCTAATTGATTAGATGCAAAATTGGATAGTATTATAATTTCTAAATTATCATCAGGATAACTATACATTACGGATCGAAAACCTGCAATTGCACCAGTATGTTGAATTCTAAGATTTCCGAAAAAATCGTCCACAAAAACTCCAAAACCATAATTGTTTTTTTGTCCAGAATTTAAAACGTCAACTGTTTTAAGCATTTCGAAAGCACTTTGAAGCACCATACGTTAAATCATTGTTCTCAACATAATTAAAAACTGAAGGTTCGATTTCTGAGTAAGATGTCGCCACTTTTGAAATTACATTAGAACTGTTTTCTTCTATAAAAGTGGCATTCATTTGAAGTGGTTGAAAAATTTTCTCTTTCATCCAACTTTTAAAATTCTGTTTTGATACGTTTTCGATAATTTTCGCAAGTAAAACATAACCTGAATTAGTATACATATATTCTGAACCCGGTTCAAAATTCAATGCCGTTTGTTTTGTTAAATATCGATAAACATCTTCATTTGAAATTGCGTCACCATCTCGCCATCCAGCAAGTCCAAACAATTCTGGAGAACTTCTTAAGCCGCTAGTATGATGCAATAAGTAACGAATAGTTATTGGTTTTCCAAAATTATTTAGTTCTGGTAAATAATTTTTAATATCGTCATCAATAGATAACTTACCTTCCATTAGTAATAAAACAATTCCCATAGCGGTAAATTGTTTTGACATCGATCCAATATTAAAAACACTTTCTGAAGTATTTGGAATTTTATATGAAATATTTTCCAAACCATAGGCTTTTTCAAAAACCGTTTTATTGTTTTGAGTTACCAGCACAACACCACCTGGACCGTTTGAATTTTTCCACATTGAAAACAAACCATCAATGTCGTTTGTTATGTTTTGACTTGTTGCTGAAAATGTGATAAATAATACGAAGTACAAAAATTTTATTTGTTTCATTTTTTTAGATCATTAAATTAATAATGAAACAAATATGAAGGTTTACTAATTATTAGAAAACTTAATTATGCAAACTCCATTATTATGTCTGCAAAATAAAAAACTTTGCAGACATAAAAATTTTAAAATAGTATAGATTTATAGTTTTAGCTTTTAATTTGCGAGAAAAAATGATCGCGATACGTTTCTGAAATGGGGATAATTTCTTTTGAAATTTTTATTCTGCTTCGTTCGATTGCATCAATTTTACTGATCGAAACCATATACGATTTGTGTACACGACAAATTAAATTTGCAGGAAGAAGTTGTTCTAATTCAGAAAAATTTTGAAGCGTCATTATTCTTTTATTTATGGTATGAATTCTTCTATAATCTCGCATTCCTTCAATAAACAGAATTTCATCAATATTGACTTTTTCTAATCGACTCTCGGTTTTAATAAAAATAAATTTAGAATTTAATTCATACTGATTAACTAACTTGTTATCTTGAATTTTATCCACTGCTTGCAAAAACCTTTCAAATGTAAAAGGTTTTAATAAATAATCTGTAACGTTAAGTTCATAACCTTTTAAAGCATATTCAGAATAAGCAGTTGTGATTATTACTTGACAATTTAATTTGGAATTTTCCAGCAATTCAATACCCGATAACTCATCTAAATTGATGTCTAAAAAAAGTAAATCTACTTTGTTAGATTTTAAAAACGCCAAACCTTCCAACGCATCATCAAATGTGGCTAGTAAATTTAAAAAAGGTGTTTTCTCAACAAAACCCTTAGTTTTTTCTAAAGCTAAAGGTTCGTCTTCAATGATAATACAAGAATATTTAATCATTCGCTAAGGTTAAATTTACTTTATAAATGTCGTTATATTTTGTTATAGCTAAGTTATGTTTTTTCGGATACATCAATTCAATTCTCTTTTGAATCAAATCATTTCCTAAACCATTAAATTCTGATTGAAATGTATTTTTTTGGTTGTACTTATTTTCGCATTCAAATACTATTTTTTCTTTCTCAATAACTAAAGAAACCGTTATGGCATTTTCCGTTTTTTTATTACTTACATGCTTGAAAGCGTTTTCTATAAACGGAATAAAAAGCATTGGCGAAATAGAATGGTTTGCCGTTTCTCCTTTTACAGTAAAACTTATAAAATTATCATTCGAAGTTCTTATTTTCTGCAAAGCGATATATTTTTCAATGTATTCAATTTCCTTAGATAAAGCAATTTTTTCTGTTTTAGTTTCAAACAGCATAAACCTCAAAATGTCAGATAATTTATTCAGGTATTCTGATGCCAGTTGCGCATCTTTAAGTAGTAAGATATCGATATTATTAATGGTATTGAATAAAAAATGAGGATCTAATTGAGATTTCACTAAAGCCAATTCAATTTGATGGTTTTTAAGACTTAATGCTTCTTTTATTTGTATTTCATCATACCAAGTAATAAATCCTTTAATAATCACACTCATAATTCCCGCAAATAATCCAATAAGTGACATGGTTATAATTTCAGCAAAAAAAGAGTTCCAACCTCCTTCAAACATAAAAGTTTTTCCGAACAATAAGGACAACAATAATCCTCCAACAAAAGCGGAACTAATAGAAAAAAGAATGCCATAAACAAATGAAAGTCCAATTTTCCTTGTTTTGACATACTTTGGAAAAAGATAAAAATAAAACAGATAAAACACAGTAACAGATGGAATTACAACAAATGGAATTCCTATTTTAAGAATATACCCAAAATTTGGTCCTGAAGAAAACCCTTGAGTTACCCCTGCAATAATGACAAATAGTAATAAAAAATAAGCTAGCCAAAAAGCAGCATGAATTAAATAAACAATTGACTTTTTCATAATAAATAGATTTATATTTTAATTAATTCAAAAGTCTTTATTTGTTTCATTAATAAAAAAAGTAATATGCAAATTAGGTTATTTCATCTGCAAAATAGAAATATTAAGGTTGCATTAATTAGAATCAACCTTGATTTTAGGCCTCACTTTTGGTAGAGTAACATGATAAACGAACTACTAAAAAAAAAAAAAAAAACTTGCCTATCTTAATAAAACTACTTATTAATTTCTCTTCAAAACTTTATAATCATTGTATGAAGTAGCTAAAGCATCTAGCACTTGCAAGTCGCTCGCTGTTGTAATGAAATTTCTAGAATAATTACATTTTTCTAATATGATATCAATTTCGTTTTTGTCTAATTGTAGCAACATGACTAACGATTCTCTATTCGTATTTTTACTTAAAATAGCTGCGAAATTGGCGTCTTTTTTCAAATCCATTAATTTCTTCAAATCTTTTTCTTTTGAGTTAAACAAGGAATACACTAAATCTATTGGATTTGACAAAGCTTTTAATAAATTCTCAGTTGCATTTTTAGCTTTCATTCCAGGTTCGTAACCTAAATTTAAACCCGAAATATTGTATCGATAATTTTCATTCACTGGAATCAACTTTGTATCAATAACTAAATATCCTGTTAAATTATAACTTGTTACCATTACGGTTTCAATTTCATTCACTTTCTCGCTTAATAAAATCGTTTTATTTCCAGAAAGCCATTTTTGATTGACTTCCACCTCAGCATAATTATATCCTAAGTGAGAAAATAATAATTTATCATTTAATTGAGCAGTGATTTCAAATTCTCCATTTTCTGATGCTAAAACTACAGATGAATTGTTTTTATTTACAACAGTCACACGTGAAATCGAAGCACTCGTTTTAATATCCGAAATTTTTCCTTTCACTTTTACTTGTAACGAATCTGCTTGAGAAAAACCCAAAACAGAAAAGAAAAGTAGGAATAAATAGATTGTTTTTTTCATTATGAAAATATATTTACACAAAAATAAGATTTAATTTTTAATGACGAATGTTGTTAACATAAGATTATAAGAAAGTTTGCTAACTGAATACCAAGTAGAATTTGAAATAAAAAAATCCCGAAACGAATAAACGAATCGGGATTATTATATTTAAACTAATAAATTAGTCATTTGATCTTCTTGGTGTTCTTTTTGCGCTATCAAAGCCAGAACTTCTTCTTTCTGTTGAACGACCTTCAGATGATGAGCGACCTTCACCTCTTCTTCCGCTATCGCGAGAATCAGAACTTCTTCTATCGCTTCCACCAGTTGATGATGTTCTTGGTCTGAAACTACTTCCACCTTCACGGTTTCCGCCTTCACGGTTGAAACCACCTTCGCGATTTCCACCACCAGAATTTCCTCTGTAACCTCCACCTTCACGGTTTCCGCCACCTGAGTTTCCTCTATATCCACCTGAGCTTCCACCTTCACGGTTTCCACCACCAGAATTTCCTCTGTATCCACCAGAGCTTCCGCCTTCACGTCTTCCTGAGAATCCGCTACCGCCAGATCTTCCACCACTTCTTCCGTTATGGTCTCTACGTCCGCCACCATCATTTTTAGAAATTTCAACGTTAATTTTTCTACCGTTCATATCTGCGGCATTTAAAACTTCCATTACTTTTTCTGATAAACCAGCATCGGTATTAAAGAAAGAGAAACCTTCTTTACAGTCTACTTTAAATACGTCATCTTGACCTACTTGTAATGTATCACGTAAATAATCTTTTAAAGACATCCAATCGTAATCATCTCTTGTACCAATATTGATAAAGTATCTTACAGTTCCATCAGATGGAGCCGATTCTCTACTTGATGAACCACTGTCTTGAGAAGCTAAATCTTTAGATTTTTTGTAATAGTTTAAGAAACGATTAAATTCTACAGAGATAACTTTTTTGATTAAATCTTCTTTAGGAATGTCTTGTAACAATTCCATAATAGCAGGTAAATACGTATCAATTGAATGATCTGTTTCTGTATCTTTAATTTTGTTGGCTAAGTGTAATAACTGAATTTCGCAAATTTCCATTCCAGAAGGAATTGGTTTTTCTTCGAATTTCGTTTTGATAATTCTCTCGATTGAGTGAATTTTTCTGATTTCACTTTTCGTAATAATTACAAACGAAGTACCTGATTTTCCGGCACGACCTGTACGACCTGAACGGTGCGTATACGTTTCGATTTCGTCTGGTAATTGATAATTGATTACGTGAGTAATGTTGTCTACGTCAATTCCACGAGCCGCAACGTCTGTTGCAACAAGCATTTGAATTTGTCTTCCACGGAAAGATTTCATTACGCCATCACGTTGTGCTTGCGATAAATCTCCGTGTAATGCAGCAGCATTATACCCGTCTTCAATTAATTTTTCTGCAACCGCTTGTGTATCTCTTTTTGTTCTACAAAAAATTACTGAAAAGATATCTGGATTAGCATCTGCCAATCTTTTTAATCCTTCGTATCTATCACGTGCATTAACTAAATAATATTCGTGAGCGATGTTTGCTGAACTAGAGTTTTTATGTCCAACCGTAATTTCTTGCGGGTTTCTCATAAATTCTTTAGCGATTCTAGCTACTTCTTGCGGCATTGTAGCCGAGAATAACCATGTGTTTTTTTCTTTTGGCGTGTCTGATAAGATACTTGTAATATCTTCATAGAAACCCATGTTTAACATTTCGTCTGCCTCATCAAGAACACAGATGCTGATGTTTTTAATATTCACCATGCCTCTGTTAATCATATCTTGCATTCTACCCGGTGTAGCCACAATTACTTGTGCTCCTCGCTTAATATCACGCGCTTGATCATGAATACTCGCTCCACCGTATACTGCAACAGTATATAAACCGTCGATGTATTTTGAGTATAATTTAATCTCGTTTGTAATTTGCAAACACAATTCTCTTGTTGGAGAAAGTATTAATACTTGTGTTTGCTTGTTGAATGGGTCAATTTTTTGGATTAGCGGAAAACCAAAAGCTGCGGTTTTTCCTGTTCCTGTTTGGGCAAGAGCGACGATATCTGTGTCATCTTCCAATAATAGTGGTATAGCCTTCTCCTGTACTTCCGACGGGGTTTCGAATCCTAAATCACTTATTGCTTTTAACAACGACTCGTTCAACCCTAATTGCTCAAATTTATTCATTATATATTTTTAAATTGGGTGCAAAGGTAGGATTTAATTTCGGATAAAACTAATTTGTTTGTAATTGATTTTCAATGCGTTACAATTTATTAACACTAGAAAAGAACAACAACTAGATTAGTCGTGTTACAATGATGATGTTTTTTATTTGATTTTTAGAAAATTTATCAATTTTTGTACCGCAATTCCCCTATGACTGATAACCGATTTTTGTTCCATAGACATTTCTGCAAAAGTGGTTAAAAATCCTTCTGGTTGAAAAATTGGATCATAGCCAAAGCCCATATTTCCTGACTTTTCTGTAGTGATTTCACCTTTTACAACACCTTCGAATAAGTGCTGTTCATTATTAACATTTAAAGCAATAATGGTTTTAAACTGCGCTTTTCTGTTGGTTTGAGAAGCTAATTTCTCTAAAACCAAATTCATATTGTCTTCCGGATTTTTCTGCTCACCTGCATAACGAGCAGAATATACACCAGGTTCGTTATTTAAAGCTTCTATTTCTAAACCTGTGTCGTCAGCAAAACAAGGTAAACCGAAATTCTCCGTTACATAATTGGCTTTCAAAATCGCATTCCCTTCTATAGTTTCAGCCGTTTCCGGAATATCCACAAAACAACCAATTTCTTCTAAAGATACAATTTGAAATTGCAAACCCACTTGTTGCTGAATTTCAGCAATTTTATTTTTGTTATTTGATGCGAAGACTAATTTCATGTTGATGGGTACGCAGATGACGCGGATTTGGATCGATTAAACTGATTTTTTATTGGAATGTTTTTTGAAACACAGATTTAAGAAATTGTAAAAATTTATATAATTTCTTCAATCTGTGTCGCAAAACATTAAAGCACTTTCAATATTTTTTTATTAATATCTGTTATCAACTGCGGACCTTCGTAAATGAAACCTGTATACAACTGCACTAAACTTGCACCAGCATTTAATTTTTCAATGGCATCATCAGCGGTGTGAATTCCACCAACTCCAATAATCGGAAAGGATTTATTGCTTTTTTCTGATAAAAATCGAATCACTTCTGTAGAACGTTTTGTTAATGGTTTTCCAGATAATCCACCAACCTCAACTTTATTCTCAGAGGTTAATCCGTCACGTGAAATAGTGGTATTGGTCGCTATTACACCTGCGATTTTAGTTTCGTTTACAATATCAATAATATCTAATAATTGTTCGTTTGTTAAATCGGGTGCAATTTTTAAAAGTATTGGTTTCACCTTAACTTTCGTATTGTTTAAATCTTGTAAAGTCTGCAATAATTTTGTCAAAGGTTCTTTTTCCTGTAGCTCACGTAAATTTGGCGTATTTGGCGAACTTACGTTGACCACAAAATAATCTACATAATCGTATAAGGCTTCAAAACAGATTACGTAATCATCCGTAGCATTTTCATTTGGTGTGACTTTATTTTTACCAATATTCCCACCAATTAAAACACCTTTATTTTCTTTCAATCTAAAAATTGCTGCTTCTACCCCTCCATTATTGAATCCCATTCGGTTAATAATTGCCGAATCTGATTTTAAACGAAATAATCTTTTCTTAGGATTTCCGTCTTGTGGTTTTGGTGTTAGCGTTCCAATTTCAATAAATCCAAATCCGAAATCCGATAATTCATTGAATAATTTCGCGTCTTTATCAAATCCTGCCGCTAATCCAACTGGGTTTTTAAATTTCAATCCGAAAACTTCTCTTTCTAAACGTTTATCTTCTACAACATAAATAGCTTTGATAATTGAAGTGACAAATGGAATTTTAGAAATAAATCTTACCATTGAAAAGGTAAAATAATGCACTTTTTCTGGATCGAAACAGAAAAGAATTGGACGTAAAAGTAATTTATACATAGTGTGAGTTGAGTTGTTTTGCAAAAGTATAAAAATTTAACAAATCATTTTAATTTATTTTCATACATTTGTATATACAAATATTAATTAAGTCATGAACCGAAAACAATTTTTAGGACTTTTAAGTTTGACACCAATATTATATGCTATGCGAACCGTAAACGAATTATTCAGCTATAAAGACATTTTGCCAAATACAGCAAAAATGCCAGTTTTGTTTTTAGGACACGGGAGTCCGATGAATGCGATTGAAGAAAATGAATTTGTTGCCGGTTTTAGAAATATAGCCAAAACAATTCCTACTCCAACTGCGATTTTATGTATTTCTGCGCATTGGTTTACCAAAGGAACAAAAGTCACTGCGATGGAAATGCCGCAAACAATTCATGATTTTGGCGGTTTCCCGAAAGAGTTGTTTGACGTTCAATATCCAGCAAAAGGTTTTCCAGAATTGGCGCAATTAACCAAAGAATTAATTCTTCCAACTGAAGTGGAACTAAATCATGATTGGGGTTTAGACCACGGTGCTTGGAGTGTGATTAAACATTTGTATCCTGAAGCGAATATCCCAGTGATTCAAATGAGTATTGATTATAGTTTAACTGGTCAAGCGCATTTTGATATGGCTCAAAAATTACAATCGTTAAGGGAAAAAGGAATTTTAATTATTGGTAGCGGAAATATTGTGCATAATTTACGAATGATAGATTGGGCGAATTTCGACAAAGACAATTATGGTTTTGATTGGGCAATTGAAGCCAGAGAAAAAATCAATAAAAATATTATTGATGGTGATTTTGCGAATTTAATCAATTATCAAAAACAAGGAAAAGCATTTGATTTGGCTATTCCAACTCCAGATCATTATTTACCTTTATTATATACATTAGGTTTGAAAAATGAATCGGAAAACATTCAGCTTTTTAATGATAAACTTTTGGCTGGATCACTGAGTATGACTTCTGTGAAGATTGGCTGAAACCCATTTTGTCATTCTGAATTTATTTCAGAATCTAAAACAAATTAATCCTGAATTAGAATCTGAAACAAGTTCAGATTGACAATATTTTTTTTCTATTTCGGATTAGTCGCAATCACAAACTTCAAGTTATTCTTTACTCCTATTTGAAGCACGTCGACTAAATCTTGTACTTGCAAATTAAACGGAATTCGAACCACAACGGTTTGTTCTTTATCTGTTCCAATTTTAGCTAACAATTCTTTTTCTAAATCCTCAAAATTGACAGGTTGTTTGTCAATGAAAAAGGCTTTTTCTTCGGTAACTGAAATACTTATAAATTGTTTATTTGTTTTTTCGTTAGTTTTCGATTTTGGCAACGTCATTTTAATTACATTCGGATTCGCCAATGTAGAGATGATAAGAAAAAACAACAGCAAAAAGAACATGATGTCACTCATAGAGGACGCATGTACTTCTGCATGAAATCGTCTGTTTCTTTTAATTGCCATTTGGTCTCTGAATTATGTTTACAAATTCTAACACTTGTTTTTGAACATTTAGCATGAAATGGTCAATTCTTCCATTCAATAAATGGTAACCTGCATAAGCGATTAAACCTACGATAAGTCCAGCTCCAGAAGAAATCATTTTTTCATATAAACCTCCAGAAATATTTCCAATACTAATATTTTCAGTAATAGAAATACTATAGAAAATTTTAATTACACCAGAAATCGTACCTACGAAACCAAGAGTTGGCGCCATACCAGCAATTAAACCTAATTGTCCCATTTTACGTTCCATTTCACCCAATTCAATTTGAGCCATACGCTCCATGTTCGATTCAATTTCAGTAATTGGTCTTCCGATAGTTAAAATCCCTTCTTTTACAACTCTCGCCGTAGCATTATTCACTCTATCCGCAGCACCGATAGCTAAATTCAAATTCCCACCATTTAAATGTGTACGCACTTCTTTTAGAAGAAACTCGTCATTTTTGGTGGTTTTACTAATATATAAGTAACGTTCTACTATTAAATAAATGGTGTAAAACATCAATATAATAATTGGAATAAGAAAAAAACCACCTTTTAAAATAAATTCTAAAACTGATATTCCTTCAACAGGAGGTGGTGTATTTGCGCCATTTGCATTAGTTACAGCTTGTGCTACTGTATCAACAACAGTAGTTTGTAAAAAAAATCCGATCATAAGTAATACTATTCTTAATTAATTTTTTGAAATTTGCACTAAAGATACATTTTTCTATAAAGTATAAAACTAAAAAAAGTTGATTTTATTTTGTTGGAAGTCGAAAATCTTTAAAATAAGTACAAAATGACCTATAAAGAAACCATAAATTGGCTGTTTAATCAATTACCCTTGTTCCAAAACATTGGTGCTTCTGCCTATAAAAAGGATTTGACTAATACTTTATTATTGGTAGAACACTTGAATCATCCGGAAAGAAATTTTAAAACCATTCATGTGGCTGGAACCAATGGAAAAGGTTCTACAAGCAGTATGATTGCTTCGGTTTTTATGGAAGCTGGTTATAAAGTAGGTTTGTATACTTCACCACATTTAAAAGATTTTCGGGAGCGAATTACTATAAACGGGAAGAAGATTTCTAAAAATTATGTTCATGAATTCGTAACCAAGCATAAATCGTTTTTCGAAAATACCGAATTAAGTTTTTTCGAAATGACAGTTGGATTGGCTTTTGAATATTTTTCTGATAAGAAAGTCGACATAGCTATTATTGAAGTCGGCATGGGTGGAAGATTAGACGCAACCAACATTATCACACCATTACTTTCTGTGATTACGAATATCGGAAAAGATCACACGCAGTTTTTAGGTGATACGTTAGAAAAGATTGCCTTTGAGAAAGCCGGGATTATCAAACCAAACATTCCAGTTGTAATTGGAGAATATACTTCCGAAACAAAACCTGTATTTTTAGAAGTTTCAAAACAAAACCAATCAGAAATTCATTTTGCTCAAGATAAAATTCATCCTGATTATCCTTGTGGACTTTTAGGCGATTATCAATTAAAGAATAAAAAAACAGTAATCGAAACCTTTAGAAACTTGAAATCCGACTTTATTATTTCTGAAGAAAACATCAAAAACGGAATTTTGAATGTTGTTAAAAACACAAATTTACAAGGAAGATGGCAAATTTTACAAGAAAATCCGAAAGTAATTTGTGATACAGCTCACAACGCACATGGACTTGAAATTGTGATGAATCAATTAAAAAAGGAAAATTTTAATCAATTACACATCGTTCTAGGTGTGGTAAATGACAAAGATTTAGATTCAATTTTGCCATTATTCCCAAAAAATGGGATTTATTACTTCTGTAAACCAAAAATTGAGCGTGGATTATCAGCAAAAATTCTACAAGAAAAAGCAGCAACCTATAATTTGAAAGGCAACACATACAACTCTATTTCAATTGCTTATAAAAAAGCGCTAGCCAATTCTGACGTCAAAGACCTTATTTATATAGGCGGAAGCACCTTTGTAGTTGCAGAAATAATTTAATTTTTTCACTATTTTATTTGCAAATACCGAAAACTGCTGTATATTTGCACTCGCAATACGGAAGTAACGCATTTTATTGGGGCAATTAGCTCAGCTGGTTCAGAGCACCTCGTTTACACCGAGGGGGTCGGGGGTTCGAACCCCTCATTGCCCACCAATATTTAACTCCTTAAGAAATTAAGGAGTTTTTTTTACGCCAAATTTTAGCGATTTGATTAACTCTACTGATTAAAAGCCTCTCGATTTGCAAAGTTTTCTGAGATTCAAATACCTTTACGACAAATCGGAACAAGCAATCGCCCACAGAATTTAAAAACATCCCAAAAGAGTGTTTTTTTTTCATTTATATTCTTAAAATTCTGTACACTTGAAGGAGTATAATATTTAAAAAACTTCTTGTTTTCAAATAAAAATGGACCAACCCTAAGGCTAGTCCATTAAAAAATAAAATTGGGGGGCAGTTTTATTTTTTAAAAATCTTAATTTCAGTTTGAGTATTATTCTCGTCAGTTAACTTCACAAGATACATAGCTGAAGATAATTCAGTTAAATTAACATCAAACATTTGAGTATTTGGTTGAACCGATTTTACCATTCTTCCAGTTAAATCGAAAATCTGCACATTTGAAATATTTTTATTATAGGTAATATTTAAAATGTCTGTAACCGGATTTGGATAGTAACTAAAATAATTCGTGTCAAAACTAGCATTATTTAATGTTGTTAAATCAATACACGCGCTTCTTATCATGCAACCATTTTTAGTTACTTCAACCGCATAACTACCAATAGTTGTTACAAAATAGGATTGATTTGTAGCTAAGTTAATTGGTGTAAAACTTCCATTTGTTTCACAAGTCACCCATTGGTATGTTGCGCCTGTTTCTGTAGCGGTTAAATTATCTCCTGATTGAGTCACCGAATTATCTGCAAATGGAATTATTGTCATAGTAAATTGAACAGGTATTCCTGCACATCCATTAATCGTTGGTGTTACCGTTATAGTAGCAACAACTGGAGTACTTCCTGTATTTGTAGCGGTAAACGAAGGGATGCTTCCTGTACCACTTGCAGACAACCCTATTGATGGCATGTCGTTTGTCCAATTGAAAGTAGTATTATTGTAAACCGCCTGAATATACATGCGTTTAGCAGTAAAAGCACATGGATCTCCAAACGCACCATTATTCGCAGAAATTGAAAAACTATTTTGCCCTAATGCTAAAGCAGAAACAGATGAGACACTATTTGAAGCGTGACACCCACCAAAAGTATAGCTTCCACAAGTACCGTTTGGCGTTCCATAACTAGCAAAAGGTATAGAAGTAAAAACAGCTCCTACAGGTGCAGTTAAAGAAATAGTACCACCTTCATTTGTTTGACCACAAAGTGTTCCTGTAGTTGAACTTGAAAAGACAACAGGTGCTATCACAGAATTATTACAAACTGAAATGCTTGTTATTGCATTTACATTAGGCATATCATAAGTTGGACTTATGGTATTTGTTGTAACACCTCCTGGACTAATCCAGTTTGAGGTTACTCCTGTTAATGCAAAATTAGTAAGCGTTCCATTATAATTGTTTCCACTTGAATCTGTTAAATTTGTAAGTCCTGAATTGTCATCAGAAGCGATTCCTTGATTAAATTGGTAATAAGCTAACAAGCC
>JAULXA010000295.1:0-4598 GCA_032118875.1 Flavobacterium sp. | reverse complement strand
ACCCACTCTATACTCTGATTGATAAAAAACGAACTTCCGATTATATCAACACATTCATCGCACAATACGAACAAGGTGGAAGATTACCAGTTTGGGAATTAGCGTCCAACGAAACAGATTGTATGATTGGCTATCATTCGGTTTCTGTAATTGCAGATGCCATGGCAAAAGGAATTACTGGTTTCGATTATGAAAAAGCATTTCAAGCGAGTAAAGCTTCAGCCATGCGCGATGTTTTAGGATTAGCTGAATATAAAAAAAATGGATTTATTGCGATAGACGATGATCATGAAAGTGTTTCTAAAACTGTAGAATACGCTTACGACGATTGGTGTATCGCACAAATGGCGATGCTTTTAAACCATAAAGAAGACTATGACTATTTCATGAAACGTTCTCAAAATTGGAAAAACATTTTCGATAAAGAAACGGGGTTCATGCGTCCGAAGAAAAATGGCGGTTGGGACAAACCTTTCGATCCAAGAGAAGTGAATAATAATTTTACGGAAGGAAACAGTTGGCAGTATTCGTTTTTTGTACCACAAGATATTTCTGGAATGATTGAAGCTTATGGCGGGCCTGCAAAATTTGAAGCGAAATTAGACGAAATGTTCAATAGCGAAAGCAAAACTACAGGTCGCGAACAAGTTGATGTTACAGGTTTAATCGGACAATATGCACAAGGAAATGAACCCAGTCATCATATGGCGTATTTGTACAATTATATTGGAAAGCCAGAAAAAACCAAAGAAAAAATTCATTATATCTTAAATGAATTTTACAAAAATACACCCGACGGCTTAATTGGTAACGAAGATTGCGGACAAATGAGTGCGTGGTATGTGTTGAGTTCTATTGGTTTATATCAAGTTACACCAGGACAAGATTTTTGGCAAACTACTGATAGTCCTTATTTTTCAAAGACTAAAGTTAATTTAGAAAACGGGAAATCTTATTATGTAAGTTTACCTAACGAAAGAACAGGTTTATTAAAACAAGAAGGTAGAGAAAATGTAGAAGAAAAAAATTTCGAAAAAATCATTCCAGCTCCAACCATTCAAGCGGAAAGTATTGTGTTTAAAGATAAAATGATAGTAGAAATTCATTCTCAAAATCCAACAGATGTTATTTATTATACGACAAATGATGCAACTGCAAAATTGGAGGATAGAATCTTTATAAAATACACTAAACCTTTCAGAATTGATTTAACTACAACCGTTTTTGCTTATACCGAAAATAATGGACAAAAAAGCAGTACGATTTCTGCAACGTATTACAAAAAACCAAACAACTATACAATTAATATCAAATCGAAGTACAATTCACAATATCACGCTGGCGGTTCAGAAGCCTTAATTGATGGTGTTTTCGGAACAGAAAACTGGAAAAAAGGCGAATGGCAAGGTTATCAATATCAAGATTTTGAAGCGGTAATTGATTTACAAACTAATAAAGAAATTACATCAGTTAGTGCTAACTTTTTACAAGATAGTCGTTCTTGGATTTTGATGCCTACAGAATTAGAATTTTTAGTTTCAACTGACAACATTAATTTTACATCAGCTGGTTCTTTAAAAATTAATGATGTCAATCCAAAAGAAAACGAAACTGTTATTAAAAACTACGGAATCAATTTAACCAAACCACAAAAAACAAGATATGTAAAAGTAATCGCCAAAAATTATGGTAAATTCCCAGAATGGCACCAAGGTTATGGCGATAGCGCTTTTATTTTTATTGATGAGATTACAATAAAATAAATCGAAAAATGAAAAACAAAACACACTTTATCGCATTAATAATTGTTAGCATGGGATTGTTGACTGCTTGTTCAGTTAACAACAACAACAACTATCAACTTACCAAAAACTACAAACCTGATGATGTTGCACTTTATAACACAATTGTAGCTTTAGATAGTGCCTTTTTTCATACATATAATACTTGTGAAACCAATTTGGAAACGTATGCCCAATTTTACGATGAAAACGTAGAATTTTACCACGATAATGGTGGTTATATAAATTCGAAAAAAGATTTGGTAGAAGGCACAAAAAACAATATCTGCGGAAAAGTTACTCGAGAATTAGTAAAAGGAAGCATTGAAGTTTATCCAATAAAAGACTTTGGTGCAATTGAAATGGGATTACACAAATTTCACAATAAAAAAGAACCTAACAGCGTTCCAAAAGTAGGAAGATTTACAATAATCTGGAAAAAAACAAATTCTGTTTGGAAGATTGTGAAAGTGATAAGTTTGCATTAATGACTACACCAATTCCTTAAAACCTTTTGGAGTCAAATCTGCATATTTTTTAAAAACTTTAGTGAAATACGAATAATTTTCAAAACCTAATTCGTTGGCAACTTCTCCTATTGTCATCACATTGGTAGATAATAAACGCTTACTTTCTAATATAATTTTACTGTAAATAAAATCAGTAAGTGTGATATTGAGAACATTTTTGCAAATTCGGTTCAAGTGTTTTAAACTCATATTCATTTTATCAGCGTAAAAAGAGGGCAATTTTTCGGATTTAAAATATTGATTGACCAATTGTTCTAATTCTTTAATTTTTAGATTATACGGATGTAAATTATGATTTTGCAACGATTCATAAATTCTCGCTAATTCAATATGAATAACATCTAACAGATTTAATAACTTATCTAATTTCTTGAATTCATTCTTATTATTTTCTTCCAATATCAAACTAAAATAATTAGAAATTTCTTGAGTTTGATTTTCGTTTAAAATCATTTCTGGCGAATTTTTTAAATCTCGGTAAAAGGAATATTCGTCAATTTGTTTCGAACCAAAATACACATTGTACACTTCTTGAGAATAAAACGCAATATAACCATCTATATCTTCGGAAAGTTGCCAACTATGTACTTGTCCAGGTTTCAATACAAACAAAGAATTTGATAGAATTTCATACGTATCAAAGTCGACCGTATGAAATCCGGAACCTTTCGTAAAAAGCACTAACAAATAAAAAGTATGACTGTGCGAATTCTCTATAAAATCGTGATCAATTAAATGAGATTTAAAATCATTGAAATACAAATCGTTTGCATCAGCATGACAATTGAATTTCTTAATTTGATAAACGGGTAAATTTTTCATAATATATTAATGTCTTAATATTACCATTTTTAGCGAATATAAGAAACTTTTCGCACATAGATAAGTCTTAATTTTGCATAAAAATTGATTATGTTACAAATTATCAAACACATATTGAATAATGATTGTCCAAATTGTTATAAAGGAAAAGTTTTTAGAGATAAAAGTTTTTTCTTCAGTATTGGCTTTCCAAAAATGAATGAATATTGTAGTCATTGCCACAACAAATTTGAAAAAGAACCTGGTTACTTTTTCGGTTCCATGTTTGTGAGTTATGCTTTAGGCGTTGGAGAAGCTATTCTAACATACGTAATTTCACATCAATTTTTTGAAAAAACAATAGATTTAAGAATGATTCCAATTATTGCTGTTGTGATTTTATTGTTAGCTTCTTTCAACCTAAGATTGTCAAGAATGATTTGGATTTATATGTTCAAAAACTATTCGAATTAATTTACTTATTTTCAAATCAATCGAAAAAAGATATTTTTTTATTGTTTATCAATAAAATTTTATTGATATTTGCATCATCAACTTTTAATATTTAAAATTATGGAAATTAAAATTAGTTCGAAGCAAATACTTACAGTGTTAAGAATCTTATGTTGGATTATCTTTATTGGACTTTGTATTGAAGCCGGTGGAATTCTATTCAATCTCTTTTATACCTTACTTTATAATCCAATTGGAGCAGGCTTTTTCTGGAATCAAATCGACTTCTCTTCTTTATTCCAATTTGATAAAGGTCAGTTTTTAGTCGTCACTTCAATTATGAGTATTATAGCAATTTTGAAAGCGATTATGTTTTATTTAATTGTGAAAATTCTATACAATAAAGACCTTTCCATAGCAACTCCTTTTAATAACTTAGTAAGAAAATTCATTTTGAGTGTAGCGTATTTAGCAATTGGAATTGGCTTTTTCTCTAATTATGGTGTCGGTTATACCGAATGGTTATCAAAACAAGGTGTGAATTTACCAACGATTCATCTTTTAAAATTAGGTGGAGCAGACGTTTGGTTATTTATGGGTGTGATTTTATTTGTGATTGCCTATGTTTTCAAAAGAGGCATTGAATTGCAAGAAGAAATTGATTTAACCGTTTAAATTATGGCCATAGTAGTAAATTTAGATGTGATGATGGCAAAGCGAAAAATGTCGCTAAATGAACTTTCAGAAAAGGTCGATTTGACATTAGCGAATTTATCCATCTTAAAAACAGGAAAAGCAAAAGCGATACGATTTAGTACGTTGGAAGCCATTTGCAAAGTATTAGATTGTCAACCTGGAGATATTTTGGAGTATACGGAGTAATATTTAAAACAACAGGTTACTAAACATAAAAAAATCCCGAAACTTAAATAGTTACGGGATTTTGTATTTTTATAAAAACTTTCTTATTTCATATATGTAAATTTTATTTTTTATTGGTCATATATGAATAGCTTTTATTTTGGTATTTGCT
>JAULXA010000294.1:0-4904 GCA_032118875.1 Flavobacterium sp. | reverse complement strand
AGTTGGTAATTTTCTAATGAAACCAACCGTATCAGAAAGTAAGAAAGGCAAGTTTTTAATTACCGTTTTTCTAACTGTTGTATCTAAAGTTGCGAATAATTTGTTTTCGACAAACACTTCACTTTTCCCAACCGCATTCATTAATGTCGATTTTCCAACATTCGTATAACCGACTAAAGCTACACGAACCATCGCACCACGATTGCCGCGTTGTGTCGACATTTGTTTATCGATAATTTTAATTTTTTCTTTCAGTAATGAAATTCGATCACGTACAATACGTCTGTCCGTTTCAATTTCCGTTTCTCCAGGTCCACGCATACCAATTCCACCTCGTTGACGTTCTAAGTGTGTCCACATTCCCGTTAATCGTGGTAATAAATAAATACATTGCGCCAATTCGACTTGCGTTCTAGCATAGGAAGTTTCGGCACGTTGTGCAAAAATATCTAAGATTAAATTGGTTCGATCTAAAACCTTACAATCTAATTCTCTAGTTATGTTTTTCTGTTGAGAAGGCGTTAATTCGTCATCAAAAATCACCGAATTGATATCGTGTTCTTTGATGTATAGTTTAATCTCTTCTAATTTTCCCGTTCCAACGAACGTTTTTGGATGTGGTTTATCTGTTTTCTGTGAAAATCGTTTCACCACTTCACCACCAGCCGTAAAGGTCAAAAATTCTAACTCGTCTAAATACTCGTTTAGTTTTTCTTCACTTTGGTTTTGTGTAATTAAGCCCACAATGGCGGTTTTTTCGAAATTATGTTTTTCTACTTCTAGCATATCTACAAAGCTATGTATTAATATTCAATATGTGACAAATAGAAAGTTTAATTCTCGTTTTTATGATAATCAGACGTGTAAAATAATTTCACACTCGGATATTTTTGTTGTGTCATTTGAATCGAAAATTCGCTATCTGCTAAAAACACTAATTGATTGTGTTTGTCGTGAGCCATAAATTTCTGTTTCACACGTTTGAATTCTTTAAACTCTTCGTTTTTTGGATCGTCTGGAAGCACCCAACACGCTTTGTAAGCAGGAAAGTTCTCGTACGTACATTTCGCGCCGTATTCGTGCTCTAAACGGTACTGAATCACCTCGTATTGAAGTGCGCCAACGGTTCCAATTACTTTTCTTCCATTCATTTCAATGGTGAACAACTGCGCCACACCTTCGTCCATTAATTGGTCGACTCCTTTTTCAAGTTGTTTTGCTTTTAACGGATCGGCATTATTGATATATCTAAAATGTTCTGGAGAGAAACTCGGAATTCCTCTAAAATTCATAGCCTCACCTTCAGTAAGTGTATCACCAATTTTGAAATTTCCGGTATCGTGTAAACCTACAATATCACCAGGATACGAAATGTCTACAATTTCTTTTTTCTCCGCGAAGAAAGCATTCGGACTACTGAATTTCATGTTTTTCCCTTGACGAACGTGTAAATACGGTTTGTTTCTTTCAAATGTTCCCGATACAATTTTTACGAAAGCCAATCTATCTCTATGTTTTGGATCCATATTCGCGTGGATTTTAAACACAAAACCACTGAATTTTTTTTCGTTAGAATCTACTAAACGGGTATCAGAAGCTTTTGGTTGTGGTGTTGGAGCGATTTCAATAAAACAATCTAACAACTCACGAACTCCAAAATTATTTAAAGCTGAACCAAAAAATACCGGTTGTAATTTTCCTGATAAATATTGTTCTCTATCGAATTCTGGATATACTTCAGAAATTAATTCAATTTCTTCACGTAATTTATTGGCTGGTTTCTCACCGATAATTTTTTCTAATTCTGGGTTTTGAAGATCAGAAAAAGCAATGGTTTCTTCAATGTTTTTTCTGCTATCACCTTCAAATAAGTTGATGTTCTTTTCCCAAATATTGTAAATTCCTTGGAAATCATAACCCATACCAATTGGAAAACTCAACGGCGTAACTTGAAGTCCTAATTTTTGTTCCACTTCGTCCATTAAGTCGAAAGCATCCTTACCTTCACGGTCCATTTTGTTGATGAAAACAATCATAGGAATGTTTCGCATTCTACAAACAGCTACCAGTTTTTCGGTTTGTTCTTCCACACCTTTTGCCACGTCAACTACAACAATAACGCTGTCTACAGCTGTTAACGTACGGAAAGTATCTTCAGCAAAATCCTTGTGTCCAGGTGTATCTAAAATATTTATTTTTTTATCTTTATAATTGAAAGCTAACACCGACGTTGAAACCGAAATTCCACGCTGACGTTCAATTTCCATGAAATCGGAAGTGGCCCCTTTTTTAATTTTATTACTTTTTACTGCACCTGCTTCATTAATGGCACCTCCAAACAATAACAGTTTTTCTGTTAAAGTCGTTTTTCCAGCATCTGGATGCGAGATAATTCCAAAAGTTCTTCTCCTTGCAATTTCTTTTTCGAAACTCATTAGTGTAATTTTTTTGCAAAAATACTATTTATAAATAATATTTTCTGTGTCGATATAGTTTTATTAACAATTTGAGGCTGAATACAAACAAAAAACCCAACTAATCAGCTGGGTTTTTATATTCTATATCAATTGAATTATTGAAAAGCTTGTTCTAAATCGGCAAGTAAGTCTGAAATATCTTCTACACCAACACTTAAACGAACTAAATCATCAGTAATTCCAATTTCCTTACGTTTTTCTTCTGGAATAGAAGCGTGTGTCATTAATGCTGGATGATTCGCTAAAGATTCCACACCACCTAAAGATTCAGCTAAGGTGAATACTTTTACTTTTTCTAACATTTTAATCGCATCGGCTTTCGCACCCGATTTGAATGTGAAAGAAACCATTCCACCAAAACCACCAATCATTTGTTTTTTGGCAATATCATGATTTGGGCTATTTTCTAATCCTGGATAATATACTTTCTCCACTTTTGGATGATTTACCAAATATTCCGCCACTTTTGCACCGTTTTCGCAATGTCTTTGTACACGTAAATGTAAGGTTTTGATTCCTCTTAAAACCAAATAACTGTCCATTGGTCCTAACGTTCCACCCGTTGCAAATTGAGCAAAGTGTAATTTTTCGCCTAACGCTTCATCTTTTACAATTAACGCACCAGCAATTACATCACTGTGTCCGCCTAAATATTTAGTTGCCGAATGCATTACAATATCCGCTCCTAAATCTAAAGGTTTTTGTAAATAAGGCGTCGCAAATGTGTTGTCAACTGCAAAAAGTAAGTTATGTTTTTTAGTGATTTTCGCAATTTCTGCAATATCAGCTAATTTCATTAATGGATTTGTTGGTGTTTCTACCCAAACCAATTTTGTGTTTTCATTAATTAACGATTGAAATTTCTCGTAATTCGTCATGTCCACAAAATGGAATTTGATACCATATTCTTGATAAATACGAGCAAACATTCTGTACGTTCCACCATATAAATCGTCCATAGCAATCACTTCATCGCCAGGTTTTAATAGTTTCATTACTGAATCTGTTGCCGCTAAACCAGAAGCAAAAGCTAAACCACGCACTCCGTTTTCAATACTTGCTAAAGCTTGTTCTAAAGCGGTACGAGTTGGGTTGGCAGCTCTACTGTATTCGTATTCTGCTAAAGGCACACCTGGACTTGTTTGTACAAATGTAGATGTTTGATATACTGGTGGCATTACGGCTCCAGTACTTGGGTCGTGATGCTGATTTCCGTGAATTACTTTGGTATTGAATTTCATTACTATATATTTAATCTGTTATATTCCTTGTTGTTTGTCGCCTCGCAATTGGCGGTATTGTTTTCTAGCTTCGGTAAAATAAATACTATCCGGATGTTCTAAAACTACTTTTTCGTACAAGCTTTTGGCTTTTTCCGGATCATTGAGTTGCTTATTATAAATTTCTGCCGAGTAAAATAAGGCTTCATCAATATAAATGCCGTCTTTATGGTTGTCTAAAATGTTTTGATAGTAGCTAATTGCTTTGGCAAAATTACCTAATTTTTCATAATTTCTACCTACTTTATACAAAGTTCCTGCTTCTATAGGTTGACCTTTGTGTTTGACTAAAATTTGCAAAAAGGCGTCTAAAGCTTCCTTCGGTTTGTTTTGATATTCTAATAAATCGGCTTTGGAAAAATCTTGAAGTGCTACTTTTAGGGAATCTTCTGCTTCGTTATCGCTAATTAGTAAAAACAATTCTACCGCATCATTGGCAATTAATTGGGTTGATGCTTGTTTCAACTCTTTAGCTTGTTTTTTCGCCCAAACGAAATCTTTTTTAAAGAAACTGGTTTTCGCCATTCGCATGCTGGCTTCGTGTGAAAACTCGTCGTTAGGTAAATCGTTCTGAATTTGTGCGTAATAAATAATCGCCTGATTGAACTTTTCGTTAAACACAAAAACATCGGCCAATTCCATTTTAATTTTCGCTTTCTGACGAATATTCAACGGCATTTCCATCAATTTATCTAAAAGTGCTTTTGCATTTTCGAAATCATTCTGATAAAACGCTTTAAAATGTGCCGCTAAAATTTGTAAATCTACCGAAAAAGGCGATTCTCCAAATTGACTTAATAACGTATCAAATTTTGATTGAATTAATGGATAATTCTCTGGTTTTGCATTCACAATTTCGTTTTTCAATAGAAAATATTGTGCGTTTAAAATCGTAGATTCGTCCGTTGTGTTTTGTAAAATGAATTGAAAAATAGCTTGCGCCGTTTCATTGTCTTTTTCGGTGACACAAATTTGTGCGAGTTGAATGATATCGTCAAACGATTCTGGATTTCTTTTATAGATGGATTTTTCCTGAATAAATGCCTTGTTATATTCTTTCTGATTCACGTACAACCAACTCAAAAACTGATTCCAATAAATATCTTGGGTTTTCTGAGTTCGGATTAAAAGTTCTTTTTTTAAGGAA
>JAULXA010000293.1:0-2375 GCA_032118875.1 Flavobacterium sp. | reverse complement strand
TGTATCGTTTTTGTATTGAATTTCATCTTTTAAAAAATTTTTACAAAGGTAAATAAAAGTTGTTTGATGCTGCTTTTTGAATCGTTAACAATTCGCTAAATATATTTCTTAATCGACATCATAATTCCCAAATGAATGCCTTCGTGATAATTATTAAATTCCATCGCTTCTTTTAATGTTCCCAAATGAAATCCGGTTTTAGTTTGATACGAATGAAATTCTTTGAAAATTCCAGCTTCAAAATCAGATTTGGTTTTTTCAACCATTTCGGATAGTAATTTCTTGATTTCATCTACTTCGGTTTGCGTAGTTTTTCCATCTGGGCGCGAACCGTTTTGGTATTTCTCAAAAAGTGAATCTGGAATATGCATTGGTAAACCCGATAACGCATACACCAATTTCTGTTGCGAAACTACAACGTGACCTATGTTCCAAATCAAATTATTACTCATTCCTACTGGAATTGTATTCAATTGCTCTAAGGAATAGCTGTCTAAAAAATTTTGATATAATCCTCGGCTGGTTTGCCAAATTCTAAAAGTTGCTTCCATTACTTAATTTTTTATAAAATTACTGATTTTTAGAATTCAAAAGGCTGTATTTTTGTGCCAGAAAATGAAAAACTAATAAAATGAACAAAATATACTATTTGGCTTCGTGTGATACGTGCCGAAAAATCATCAAATCGTTGCCGAACTCTAATAAATTAACGTTTATTGATATTCGCCAAAATCCAATTTCGGAAAGTGATTTGGAAGAAATGTATCAACTTTCAGGAAGTTACGAAGCTCTTTTTAGCAAAAAAGCACAATTATATAAATCGTTAGGTTTAAAAGATAAAAATCTAACTGAAGCCGATTACAAAAAATATCTTTTAGAACATTACACGTTTTTGAGTCGTCCTGTTGTTCTTTTTAATAATGAGATTTTTATCGGGAACACACAACCTAATGTCCTTAAATTAACGAAAGCCCTTCAAAGTGTCTAAAAGAAGTTGGGCATTATTTGCCGCTACATTAGTTTCCATCATTTACGGTGTAACCTTTACTATTGCTAAAGATGTTATGCCTAAATACGTTGACGCTTTCGGATTTATCGTTATGCGTGTTGGTGGTTCAGTATTATTATTTTGGTTGATTTCATTTTTTGGACCAAAAGAAAAAATCGCCAAAGAAGATTTTCCTCGAATTGTTGCTGCTGCGTTCTTCGGAGTAGCCTTCAATATGCTGACTTTTTTCAAAGGATTGAGTTATACTTCGCCCATTATGGGAGCCGTTTTAATGGTAACCACGCCCATGATTGTCCTCGTTTTATCCGCATTCATCATGAAAGAACGCATGGAAAACAGAAAAGTATTAGGAATCATTTTAGGATTAGCTGGGACAATAACTTTAATTCTTTACGGAAAATCTTTGATCAATGCGACCAATGCAAGTTTAGGAAATTTATTGGTTTT
This sequence comes from Flavobacterium sp., assembly GCA_032118875.1. Taxonomy (GTDB): domain Bacteria; phylum Bacteroidota; class Bacteroidia; order Flavobacteriales; family Flavobacteriaceae; genus Flavobacterium. Next base: position 919 of record JAULXA010000293.1, on the reverse strand, counting down.
TGTAAACGCGGTTTCCTACGGCTTTTACCTTATTATCGTGAAGAAATTAATGGATAAATACAACGCCTTCACCTTCGTAAAATGGATTTACACTTTTGGTTTTCTGATGGTATTACCTTTTGGTTGGGGCGAATTTCAAGCTATAGATTTTGCTAATTTACCAACGGATATTATCTGGAAAATTGGTTTTGTAGTTGTGTTTTCAACCTTCTTAACCTATTTGCTAAATTTAGTTTCCATGCGCGAACTAAAACCAACAACCGTAGCAGTTTTCATTTATTTACAACCACTTTTTGCCACTATTTTCGCCGTAAGTTTAGGAAAAGACGATTTGAGTTTAGTGAAATTAATTTCGGCGGTGTTGATATTTGTCGGAGTTTATCTGGTTACCCAGAAAAAAGTGACTAGTAACAAGTAATTAGTAACTAGCATTTTTGAAAAGACTAATCACTATTCACTCTTCACTAATTACTAAGAACTTTTCTTATCTTTGAAGACATTTTTATAAAATATATGATACAATCCATGACGGGTTTTGGGAAAGCTTCTTTGCAATTACCAACCAAAAAAATTACCGTAGAAATCAAATCGCTAAACAGTAAAGGTTTAGACTTAAATACACGTATGCCTTCTGTTTTTCGTGAGATGGAATTGGGTTTACGCAATCAAATTTCGCAACGTTTAGAGCGTGGAAAAGTAGATTTTTCGCTTTATGTGGAAGTAACTGGCGAAGAAACGACTTCAAAAATCAATGTACCAATTATAAAAGGGTATATCAACCAAATGAAAGCCGTTATTCCAACAGCAGATGAAACGGAATTAATGAAAATGGCAGTTCGTATGCCCGACGCATTAAAAACAGAGCGCGACGAAATTGATGAAAACGAATGGAAACAAATCCAAACCGTGATTGATGAAG
>JAULXA010000292.1:0-1705 GCA_032118875.1 Flavobacterium sp. | reverse complement strand
ATTGTCCCAAACCGTTAACGGAAAACCATTGGTGTATTTTGATAACGGTGCGACTTCGCAAAAACCTCAAGTAGTAATCGATAGTATTGTCGAGTATTATACCAAATATAACGCTAATATTCATCGTGGAGTTCACACCTTGAGTCAATTAGCTACGGATGCGTATGAACAAGCGCGATTCAAAATTCAAAAACATTTTAATGCGAAACAGGCCTACGAAATCATTCTTACTTCAGGAACTACCGAAAGTATCAATTTAGTAGCCAATGGATTTGCTTCTTTGTTACAAAAAGATGATGAAATTATCGTTTCTGCATTAGAACATCACAGTAATATTGTGCCTTGGCAAATGTTATGTGAACACACAGGTGCGATTTTAAAAGTCATTCCAATGAATCTTCATGGCGAATTAATCATGGAAGAATATGACAAATTGCTTTCTAATAAAACGAAATTAGTTTGTGTCAATCACATTTCAAATGCTTTGGGAGTTTTAAATCCTATTGAAGAAATTATTCAAAAAGCTCATGCAGTTGGTGCTGCTGTCTTAATTGACGGTGCCCAATCTTGTCCGCATATTAAACCTGATGTGCAAGCGTTAGATGTTGATTTTTATGTAACTTCTGCTCACAAAATGTGCGGTCCAACAGGAGTTGGTATGTTATATGGAAAAGAAGAATGGTTACGTAAATTACCACCTTATAAAGGCGGCGGAGAAATGATTGCGACAGTGACTTTCGAAAAAACAACGTATGCCGATTTGCCTCATAAATTCGAAGCTGGAACACCAAATATTTGTGGTGGAATTGCATTCGGAGCGGCAATTGACTACATGAATGAAGTTGGGTTTGATAACATCGCCAAACATGAACATGAATTATTAGTTTACGGAACAAAAAGATTACAAGAAATTGAAGGCGTAACGATTTATGGTCCAACCGATTTAAATAAAAAAGCTTCGGTAATTTCTTTCAATATTGAAAACATTCATCCGTATGACATTGGCACGATTATAGATAAACTTGGTATAGCGGTGCGTACCGGACATCATTGTGCGCAACCGATAATGGACTTTTTCAAAATCCCAGGTACGATAAGAGCTAGTTTTGCTTTTTACAATACTAAAGAAGAAATTGATATATTTGTAGAAGCCGTTAAAAAAGCTAAATTAATGTTATCTTAAATTTTACATATATGAAAGTAATTACAATATTAGCCACTTTAGCAATAACTATTGCAAGTTGCAACTGTCAAAAAAAAGCAACAGATTCTAATGTTGTAGCGAATAATAATTCAGCTGTAAAAGATGCAGTTATAAATAACAAAACTCAAAGCACAGTGCCAACCATTTATTACGAAGCAACAACGAGAGGTTTTTTTATGGCTCTAAAAGTTGAAAATCAAGTGCTTTATGTTTCTAAAGAAAGAGATTTTAAGGAATATTCTGAGAAAATTGCCATTTCAGATGCAGATTGGAAGGAAATTTCAACTTTAGCTAACGCTGTGAATTTAGAAAAGGTAAAAGATTTAAAATGGCCAACTGAAAAAAGACATTATGATGGTGCAGCTCACGCTAATATCATTTTTGAATCGAATGGTGTAAAATATCCAGCAAATGGTTTCGATCATGGTTTTCCACCTGCAGAAGTGGAGAAATTAGTAAATACAATTACAAAATTAGCAGAAAATAAATAATGAATATTAA
>JAULXA010000291.1:0-5851 GCA_032118875.1 Flavobacterium sp. | reverse complement strand
GGAACCATTATCGTCAAAATATAATCTCCATAATTTTTTCAAGAAACCAGAAACACCAGTAATTCCAGCTGTGTTCCAAGGTTTAGATTGCTCTAATGGTCCTAAAAACATTTCGTATAAACGTAACGTATCTGCTCCGTATTCTTCACAAATATCATCTGGCGAAACTACATTGTATTTCGATTTTGACATTTTTTCTACTTCACGACCTACAATGTATTTTCCATCTTCTAAATTGAATTCTGCATCAACATAATCTTTATTTAAAGAATGTGCTTTGAACTTTTGAATATCTAATTCGTTTGTAATATCATTAATACAAGATAAATCAACATGAATAGGAGTAAAGTGATTCCAACTTGCTTCAGATTGTTTTATATTACCATGTAATCCTCTCAAACTTTCTAAAATATCTTTTGATTGTTGATTAGAATCTGTAATAAATGCTTTTTCTTTAACTGCTTTTTCGATTGTGTTTTTGCTGAAGAAAATTACTTTTCTCTTTTGATTTTCTGAATCTAAAGCATATTCCCATCTATATACAAAAGCACTCATTCCCAAAATCATTCCCTGATTGATCAGTTTTTTGAAGGGTTCTTCGGTTGGCGCGTAACCTCTGTCTTTTAAGAATTTATTCCAAAAACGAGAGTATAATAAATGCCCGGTTGCGTGTTCGCTTCCACCAATGTATAAATCGACACTTTCCCAATATTTTAAGGCTTCTTCGTTAGCAAAATCTTCTGTATTGTGTGCATCCATATAACGCATCCAATACCAAGAAGAACCTGCCCAACCTGGCATCGTGTTTAATTCTAATGGGAAAACTTTTGTGTTATCAATTAAATCATTGCTAACAACTGCATTGATTTCAGAGTCCCAAGCCCAAACTGGCGCATTACCTAATGGTGGTTGTCCGTCTTCGGTTGGTAAATATTTTTCGACTTCTGGTAAAACGATTGGTAAGTGTTTTATATCAATCATTTGTGGTAAACCATTCACGTAATACACTGGAAAAGGTTCACCCCAATATCTTTGGCGAGAGAAAACCGCATCACGTAAACGATAATTTACTTTTGCATTTCCTGCTCCGATTTCTTCTAAAGCTGCAATCGCTTTTTTCGTTCCGTTTTTGTAGTCTAATCCGTTTAAGAAATCAGAATTTACTAATTCGAAACCACCTTTTTCTCCGTAAGCGGCTTCTGAAATATCTTGGTTGAAAATGTTTTTAATTTCTGGCATTCCGTTGGTTCCTTTAAAGAAATTCGCGAAAGCATAATCTCTTTCATCACCACAAGGAACGGCCATAACAGCTCCAGTTCCGTAACCCGCTAAAACGTAATCGCCAATCCAAACCGGAATTGGTTCTTTGGTAAAAGGATGTTCGGAATATGCTCCAGTGAAAACTCCTGAAATGGTTTTTACATCTGCCATTCTTTCACGTTCTGAACGTTTTGCTGTAGCTTCTACATACGCTTCCACCGCAGCTTTTTGTTCTGGAGTTGTAATTTGAGCAACCAAATCGTGCTCTGGCGCTAATGTCATAAATGTTACTCCGAAAATCGTATCAGGTCGCGTTGTGAAAACATCGATTTTTGCATCGTGATTCTTCACATTAAACGAAACCATCGCTCCAACTGATTTTCCAATCCAGTTTCTTTGTGATTCTTTGATAGATTCACTCCAATCGATTTCGTTTAAACCTTGTAATAAACGTTCCGCGTAAGCAGAAATTCGCATACTCCATTGTGTCATTTTTTTACGAACTACAGGATGTCCACCACGTTCTGAAACACCGTTTACAATTTCGTCATTCGCTAAAACGGTTCCTAAAGCGGCACACCAGTTTACTTCGGTTTCTGCTAAATAGGTTAATCTATATTGTAAAAGAATTTTTTGTTGTTGTTCCGATGAAAAAGCGTTCCATTCTGCTGCTGAAAATGGTACGATATTATCATCGCAAACCGCATTCACATTAGCATTTCCTTCTGAAGCGAAAATCGCAACTAATGTAGAAATGTCTTCTGCTTTATCTGAATTTTTATTGTACCAAGAATTATATAATTGAATGAAAATCCATTGCGTGTGTTTGTAATAATCTGGATTTGATGTACGAACTTCTCTGCTCCAATCGAAAGAAAAACCAATTCGGTCTAACTGATTTCTATATCCTTGAATCGTATTTCCCGATTTATCGACTCCACCTTCAATATTCATACGCGTCGTATCTGCTGGATGTTGACCCGTTTGAATCGCATATTGTTCGGCTGGTAAACCAAATGAATCGTATCCTTGTGGATGCAATACGTTAAAACCTTGATGTCTTTTATATCTTGCGACAATATCTGAAGCAATATAACCTAGCGGATGCCCAACGTGTAAACCTGCTCCCGAAGGATAAGGAAACATATCTAATACAAAATATTTTGGTTTATCTGAGGTGTTGCTTGCGGCAAAAGTTTGTTTTTCTGCCCAATATTGTTGCCATTTGGCTTCGATTTTTTCGTGGAAATATTTCATTACTTATTTGTTGTCTGATTTCTGATATCGGTTTAACCGAAAAATAAGGTGCAAATTTACATTTTTATATACTAAAGTTAAAACTTTGTTGTTATATTCTGTGTAAACAAAATTTCTTTACTATTTTTACAGCATAATTATAAAATTTATGGCACAATCGTTTGAGCAATATCAACGCAGAAGATTAATTTCTTCTTATTTTTCAGTAGTTTTTAGTATTTTTTTAGTGCTGTTTTTATTAGGCGCTTTAGGATTATTTGTAATTAATTCTGAGAAAATTTCGAATGATTTTAAAGAAAACATTCCCATGAGTGTGTACTTTAAAGACGAAGCCAACGACACAATTTTGAATGCTTTTGATACCGAATTGAAAAATTCAAAGTTCATTAAATCGTACGATTTTGTAACGAAAGACGAAGCAGCCAAAAACAATCCAGATATTGTAGGTAAAGATTTTATGGAGTTTTTAGGATTTAATCCACTACAAAACTCGTTTGATATTCATTTAAAAAGTGACTATGTAACGAAAGCAGAAATCACTAAAATTGAAAATAATTTTAAAAGAAACGCAAATATTTCTGATATCATTTACGATAAAGAATTAGTAGAATTAGTCAACGAAAACGTAAACGAAATTAGTTTTTGGATTTTAATTATAAGTGCTGTATTAGCTTTTGTAGCTATGTTACTAATTAATGGTTCGATTCGTTTGTCTATCTATTCTCACCGATTTACCATTAAAACGATGCAAATGGTGGGTGCTACCAAATCGTTTATTAGAAAACCTTTTATTAAAACGAGTATTTTATTAGGAATTATTGGTGCTGTTTTAGCGATTATTGGTATAGTTATTTTAGCGTTTTATATCGATGGAATGTTCCCAACTTTAGGAATAGCGAAAGATTATACTTCTCTGGGAATTGTCGCTCTAGGCGTTTTATTAGTTGGAATAATTATCACTTGGTTGAGTACGTATTTTGCCACAACACGTTTCTTAAATTTAAGAACGGACGATTTGTACTAAAAGAGCCAAGTTAAAAGTAAAAAGAGCCAAGTAAAAAGATTCAAAAAATTATGAAAGAAGATACAAACAAGCAGGAATTTTTATTCGGTGCTACGAATTATAAAATATTAATTATCGGATTAGTCGTGATTGCCTTAGGTTTCATTTTAATGAGCGGTGGTGCGAACGAAAACCCAAATGTTTTCAACGAAGAAGTTTATAATTTCAGAAGAATCAGGTTGGCGCCAACAGTTGTGTTAATCGGTTTTGGAATTACAATTTATTCGATATTAGTAAAGAGTAAAAAGTAATTAGTGAATAGTATTTTACTAATCACTCTTCACTAATCACTAATCACCAGAAAAATGGATTTACTACAAGCCATAATCATTGCTATTATTGAAGGTTTAACGGAATATTTACCCGTTTCTTCAACTGGTCACATGATTTTTACTAGTTCTTATTTCGGAATTGAAAAAGAAGAATTTGTAAAACTATTTCAAGTTTCAATACAATTTGGAGCCATTTTGGCGGTTGTTGTGTTGTATTGGAAAAAGTTTTTCGATTTCTCGAAAATGCAATTCTTTATCAAATTAGCTTGTGCCGTTGTGCCCGCTTTAATTTTAGGAAAATTATTCGATGATAAAATTGAAGCTGTTTTAGAATATCCAACTCCAATTGCGATTGTACTAATTGTCGGCGGAATCATCTTATTATTTATCGACAGGTTTTTTCAAAGCCCAACCATTCACAAAGAAGAAGACATTACGATTAAAAAAGCCGTAGCTATTGGTTTTTGGCAATGTTTAGCCATGATGCCAGGAACTAGTAGAAGTGCTGCGAGTATAATCGGAGGAATGCAACAAGGTTTAACCCGACAAGCGGCGGCTGAGTTTTCGTTCTTTTTAGCGGTGCCAACTATGTTAGCGGTTACTTGTTATTCTGTGTTTTTGAAAACGTATGATAAAAGCGGTTTAAAAGGTTTTGAATTAATTCTAAAATCAGAAGAAAATACTAAAATGTTTGTCGTTGGAAATGTTGTTGCCTTTGTGGTAGCGGTTTTAGCGATTAAATTTTTCATAGAAATTATTAAAAAATACGGATTTAAACCATGGGGTTGGTATCGAATTATCGCAGGAATTCTGTTATTAGCTTACTTTAATTTATACAAATAATGACTCCAGAAGACTATTTAGAAGGACAAATTTTACTAATTGATAAACCACTAAAATGGTCTTCTTTTCAAGCGGTGAATAAATTAAAGTTTGGTTTAATAAAAGAATTAAAATTACCAAAAAAATTCAAAATTGGCCATGCAGGAACATTAGATCCATTAGCGTCAGGTTTATTGATAATTTGTACCGGAAAATTCACCAAAAGAATTGAAGAATTACAAGGTCAAGCCAAAGAATATACCGGAACAATCACAGTTGGAGCCACAACACCTTCATACGATTTAGAAACGGAAATCAACGAAACTTTTCCAATCGAACATATTACAGAAGCATTAATTCACGATACTTTACCACAATTTATTGGTGAAATCGACCAAAAACCACCTGTTTTTTCAGCCATTAAAAAGGATGGAAAACGTTTGTACGAATCAGCTCGAGCTGGAATTCAAGTGGAAATAAAAACGAGAAAAGTAACCGTTTCAGAATTTGAAATTACTCGAATTGCCTTACCAGAAATTGATTTCAGAATTGTGTGTAGCAAAGGAACATATATCCGTTCTATTGCCTACGATTTTGGGTTAGCTCTAAATTCTGGCGGACATTTAACTGCACTTCGTAGAACAAAAATAGGTGATTATTCAGTAGAAAATGCTGTGGAACCGGAAGCTTTTATTGAAGCATTGCAACAATTTCCTTCTGAGTAGAAATTCCTTTATCTTCTAAATACCATTTTTGTAACGCAATTTTTGCAGGTTCATCTACAATTCCGTGTTGCGCTTTATAATCGATAATCAGATTTTTTGCAGCTTCTGGTCTTGGTCCCCAATGGTTGATTAGGTTTAAATTTTCATCTAAAAGCAATAATTTCGGAATGGATTTAGAGCTGTTGGTTAAAAATTGATTCATCAGTTCTTCATTTTCATCACGTAACACAATTTTCAAATCTATATTTTCAGAAGCCTCAGCCATTAATTTGATAATCGGTAAAATTTGAGCCGCATCACCACACCAACCTTCGGAAATCACCAACCAAGTTTGTTTCGATTTTAAATTTTGTAGTGTATCCAAAACTTCTAAATCCATTTTAAGTGTCTTTTCCAAACGGTTCATTCGTACTTCATTCAATTCTGAATAATGTAACAAATCAGCACTTTGT
>JAULXA010000290.1:0-5280 GCA_032118875.1 Flavobacterium sp. | reverse complement strand
TAATCGTATTCACTATCGTTCCAATTCCTTCTACTGTCGCTTCTACTACATCGCCATCATACATCCATTCTTGTGGATTTCTTCCAGCTCCTACTCCAGCTGGTGTTCCAGTTGCGATAATATCTCCTGGTTCTAAAGTGAAAACAATACTTAAGTCTTCAATTAAATCATTAATATTGAATAACATAAATTTAGTGTTAGAACTCTGTTTCTCTACACCATTTACTTTTAACGTTAAATTTAAGTTGTGTGGATTTTCAATTTCGTCTTTAGTCACTAAAACTGGACCCATTGGTGCAAACGTATCTTGTCCTTTAGACACAATCCATTGTCCTTCTCTACGACAATCACGTGCAGAAATATCATTAATTACTGTATATCCGAAAACGTAATCTAAAGCATCTTCTTTAGCTACATATTTTCCTTTTTTACTAATAACAACCGCTAATTCACATTCCCAATCTAATTGAGAAGTTAATTTTGTGTTTTTAATAATTTCAGTATTCGTTCCTGTAACTGTTGTTGGTGGTTTCGAGAAAATAATTGGTTTTTCAGGTAGTTTTCCTGTTGTATCTAAGCCACGAGCACTTTCAGCTACGTGTTCCGTGTAATTTAAACCAATTCCTATGATGTTTTTTCTTGGTTTTTCGATAGGTGCTAAGAAAGTCACTTGGTCTAATTCATAAGAGATTTCTTCGAAGAAATTTGCTTCTGTTTCCGAAATTAATTCCGTGATTTCAGCAATAATTTCAAATCCCATATCAATTAAATCCAACATATCATTTGGTAATGGAAAGTTTGAAATTTCTCCAAAATCTTCCATATCCACAACTTGATTGTTATGTAAAAAACCTAATCTTGGTTCGGTGTCTTGTGTTTTGTAAGTAAGTAGTTTCATATTTATGTATTTAACTGCAAAGAGCGCAAGGATTTACGCAAAGTTCGCTATGTATTTTATTATTATTGATTTTTGAACTTGATATTCTTATTGAACTTGTTGGTGTCCGTTATTTTCTTCTAATTCTCTGGATTGGAATAAGCCTAAACTTTCAATGACTGGTAAATCGTTAAATTGAAATAAACAAGCATCTTCCGTTTCCGATAAGTTATGATGTTCATGCCAAGCCCAAGATGGCACACAGAAAATATCTCTTTCTTTCCAATCGTATCGTTTTCCGTTAATGATTGAATATCCTTTTCCTTTTGCACATTGATATACAAATGAACCCGTGTGTTTATGCGCTTTTCCTTTGAAACCAGCTGGTAACAATTGCATGGCTGCCCCCATCGTTTGCATGACGTGACCGCCAGTTAATGGATTCGAATATTGCATGAAAATTCCATCAAACGGGTTGACTTCCGTTACTTTTTGAGTTTCTAAAAGTGCTGGATATACGTTTTTCCAAGAATATTTGAATAAGGGCGAATACGGTTTATCCCAAGTTGAATCTGCTGGAATTAATCCGGCACAACCATAAACTATTGGTGAATAATTTAAAGGTTGTGTTAAAGGTTGTTTCCCATCATACACCGCATAATCATTTGCTTCCAATGCATTAACTAATGGAATATCTAAGCCATCTTGCCAAATACAGGTTTTTCCACCTTCTTCTACGCCATGTTCGTGCCAAGTTGAATTGGGTGTGATCACAAAATCGTTGACTTCTAACATAATTTTATTCCCATCAACAACCGTATAACCTTTGTCGCCTTCCATAATGAAACGCAAAGCGGAAGCACGATGACGATGTGCCGAAGTACTTTCACCAGGACGAGTGACTTGAATTCCAGTATACAACCAACCTACAGCTGCCGAAACATCTTTACGTTTGTCGTTTACTAAATAAACCACACGTCTTCCCGCTTGTTCAGGAGTTACTAATTCTGATGATTTTAAAACCAATTCTCTTAAATCGTCATATTTCCAAAGCATTGGAACAGATGAACTTCGCGGTTCCCATGGTTCGATATCGTTGGCGACTGTCCATAATGCACCAGCGCCAAGCGTTTCTAATTCTTTATAATACGCTACTAATTCTGGCGAATCTTGTACTCTGGCGCGACCAATTTGGTCATCTGAAAATTTATCTTCCATAGTATTTTAATGCTATCTTTTATTAAATTCTTCGTGATTATCTATAAACGTAATTTTTCGAGTTGGTGCGATATTCACTCGTAAATCAAAGATATCAAATCGGTTGTAATGTCCGAGAATATCGTGCATTTGTTTCGGTTGGATGCATTTTTCTAAATCGATATCTGCATACACCATGCCTTCTTCATCAATTAAAGGTTCTCCAATTACAGCGCCATTTGGACCAATAAACCCTGAAAAAGCTGAGTTTTTACGAGTTAGTAATTCTTCTACATTTGGAACATCTTCTTTTAACGCTTCCATAATTTCTTTAGAAACGGTTGAACACGAAACAATGGTAAACAATTTTCCTTCAAAAGAATGTGCTGCGGCACGAATTTTTATCGCTTCCGCCATGTTATAATCTGGTGGTGCGACTGGTAATGAAATGTAATTCGCAATATGAATTAATTCCCCTTGAGAAAGTAATGTGAATCTTGCTAAAGTATTGGTATTTTCACCACAAGCTAAAGTTCCAATTGGACCAATTTCTGTGTTGTATACTTTTAAAGAAGAACCGTCTCCAGAAGTCCACGTTAGTTTTTCAGCCCAAGTTGGGACTAACTTTCTGTGTTTTCCAATTAAGATTCCGTTGTTATCGATAATTAAATTGGTGTTGTAAATTTCACCATACGAATCACCACGTTCGTTAATTCCGATTACGATATGTATGTTATTATCTTTTGCTGCTTGAAACAAAGGTCGCATCGCTTCATCATCAGTTTTGACAGAACATTTATACAGTTTTTCATACCATTTACTACCTTGAACTGGCGTCATGATCCAATTCCAATACGGATAACCTGCTACAAATACTTCAGGAAAAGCAATAAGTTGCGCACCATTTTGACTGGCTTCTTTAATGAATGCAATTGCTTTTTCAACTGTTTTTTCTACGTTTAGAAAAACGGGTGAGGTTTGAACGGTGGCTGCTTTGAATTTTTTAAAGTCCATATTTATTTTTTTGGTACGCGGATGAAACTGATTGCATTGCAAACGCGGATAATTGCTGATTTTATTTTGAAACACTGATTGGAGAAATTTAAGAAATTTTAAAAATAAATCTGTGTGGATTTCTTAGATTTCTTTAATCTGTGTTGTTATGTTGTTATACTATATATTTTGAAATTTTTTCTTTCATTACCTCATTAAAAGGTTCGGCTTTGATGCTTTGTCTGTCTTCTTGAATTTTCACGTTGACTAAAGTGACTTCGCCTTCTAAAACGGTCTTGTCGTCTTGATTGTTGAATTGAAATCCGCATACGATTGATGACGATTTTAATTCAGCAACCCACAATTTTTTGGATAAGGTTTCGCCAATTCTAGCTGCATTTTTAAACTGAACTTTTAAATCTACAGTTGGAATACCGTTAGTTTCGTGCATTTTGGAAAATGGTCTGTTTAAAGCTTCTTCAAACCAATCTTCAACTAAATCATTTAGCATTTCTAGAAAACGTGGATAGAAAACGATTCCAGCGTAATCAATGTGTTTGAAACGAATTTTTTCTTGTTTTGTGAATATCATTTTTTTTGTTTCAAGTTTAAGGTTTCAAGTTATCAAAACTTTAAAATTAGTACTATTTATTTATAAGTTTTAGCCCCGATAGTAGCGGCATCTTCCGATTTTTCATCGGAAATATAGCGGATAGCGGGATTAGCTCCTAAAAAAAATTAAAAACTTTCTGAATGGGCTCTTTTCCAAAAATTATAAAATTCATTGGGAACGGTTGCTCCTTCTAGCAAGGCTCCTTTTTTTAATTCTGGATAGGTTTCTTCGAAAGTTTGTATTTTGGAACGTTCTATTCTTGTGCTTACTACCGTTCTGTCTACTTCATCTGGATGTGCTAAACCTGCAGACGCCATTAAATCCATCGCACTTTTTACCGTTTCATGATGATATCTAGCTACACGTATGCTTTTTTCTTCAGGCACTAAACCTTTTGTTAATCTTGGATTTTGAGTGGCTATTCCGGTTGGACAAGTGTTGGCATGACATTCTAAAGCTTGAATACAACCTAAAGCAAACATCATTCCTCGTGCAGAATTACATACATCGGCACCTAATGAAAGATTTCTGATGATGTCAAAACCTGTGATTACTTTTCCAGATGCGATAATTTTGATTTGATCTTTGATCGCAAAACCGTTTAAACAATCGTACACAAAAGCTAAAGCATCTCGCAATGGCATTCCAACATGGTCAGAATATTCTTGCGGTGCGGCACCCGTTCCTCCTTCACCACCATCGACAGTAATAAAATCTAAATACGTTTTGGTTTCTACCATGGCTTTACAAATGGCAATAAACTCTGTTTTATTTCCGATACAAATTTTGATTCCTATAGGTTTTCCACCAGAACCTTTTCGTAATAGTTTAACGAAATCCATTAATTCTAAGGGTGTCGTAAAAGCAGAATGTGTTGGTGGAGAAATAATGTCTTTCCCTTTGGAAACCAAACGAATTGCAGCAATTTCATCCGTAACTTTTTCTTTTGGTAAAATTCCACCATGACCTGGTTTTGCGCCTTGAGAAAACTTGATTTCAATCATTTTTACGTTGTCTAAAGTCGCTCTTTTAACGAATTCGTCGTAATTGAATTTTCCTTCATCGGTACGACAACTAAAATAACCTGTTCCGATATTCCAAACCACATCGCCACCTTGTAAATGATACGGTGATAAGCCACCTTCACCTGTATTGTGGTAAAATCCGCCTTGTTTGGCTCCATTGTTTAATGCTAAAATGGCATTTTTACTTAAAGAACCGAAACTCATCGCGCTGATATTAAACAAACTTGCGTCATATGGTTTTTCACATTGCGAAGAACCAATTTTTACGCGTGGATTTTCGTTAACTTTTGAAAAAGGAATCGCTTTTATACTATGATTGATCCATTCATAACCTTCTTTATACACGTCGAGTTGTGTTCCGAAAGGCATCGAATCTGTCTCTTTTTTACTTCTTTGGTAGACAATACTTCTTTGTAAACGGTTGAAAGGTTTACCATCGGTATCATTTTCAATGAAATATTGACGTGCTCCTGGTCCGAGCGCTTCAAGCAAATAACGCATTCTTCCTAATAGTGGAAAATTTCTACGAATGGTTTTTTTGGATTGAAACATATCGTATAATCCCATCCCAATTA
>JAULXA010000289.1:0-11858 GCA_032118875.1 Flavobacterium sp. | reverse complement strand
GCTACAGCTCGCGCGCAAAGTGAATTGATATGTCCTAAAATCAAATCGTCTGGATGTTTATCATCTGAACAAAACATCATGTTTTCATGATTTTCAGGTAATAAATCAATCAACGCTTCGAAGTTTTTAGCCGCACTTCCTTCACGAATAATGACTTTCATGCCTAGCGATAATTTTTCTTCTGCTTCTTCAAAAGTAAAACATTCGTGATCGGTTGTAATTCCAGCAGCAATGTATTTTTTAATAGGTTCTCCTCGTAAACCTGGTGCATGTCCGTCAATCGGTTTTCCGAAGTGTTTGGCCCATTCTATTTTCTTTAAAACTTCAGCATCATCAAATAAAACACCAGGATAATTCATCATTTCCGATAAATAAAAAATATCAGGAGATGCCATCAATGTAGCAATTTCATCGGAATCAATTGTAGCTCCAGCCGTTTCAAAAGAAGTCGCTGGCACACAAGAAGGCGCTCCAAAATGAAACTTCAACGGAACTTTATTCCCGTTTTCAATCATATAATAGACACCTTCTTTTCCTAAAACATTCGCAATTTCATGTGGGTCAGAAATCGTACCAACCGTTCCATGAAGTACAGCAATTTTAGCAAATTCAGAAGGCACTAACATCGAACTTTCAATATGAATATGAGCGTCAATAAATCCAGGTAAGATATAACTTTGAACCTTATGCTCTTTTTCGGTTATCGAAATAATTTTGCCCTTTTCAACAGTTATTTCCCCAGAATAAATTCGTTTATTTTTTATATCTACAATTTTTCCTTGAATTTGCATTTACGATGTTTTAGAAGTATTAAAACCCAAAATAACTACTTTTTATTCGGATTTTGATTAAATTTGTTTTAGAATTTTAAAAAATAATAATTTATACACCATTCAGAAAATTATGCGTTGGACCATCAAATCAAAGCCAGAAAAAGAAAAAGTACAAGCCTTACAAAATGCCCTTCAAGTAGACGAAACGGTCGCTACTTTATTAGTTCAAAGAGGAATTGAAACCTACGAACAAGCCAAAACATTTTTTCGCCCCACTTTAGAAGATTTACACGATCCGTATCTGATGAAAGATATGGATAAAGCTGTTGAACGAATCGAAAAAGCCATTGCAAACAATGAAAACATTCTAGTTTTTGGCGATTATGATGTCGATGGAACAACAGCCGTTTCATTAGTTTCAAGTTATTTAAGAACTTATTATCCCAATGTTGCTACTTATATTCCAGACCGATATAATGAAGGTTACGGAATTTCGTATATCGGAATTGATTATGCAGAAGACAACGATGTTTCTTTAATTATTGCACTGGATTGCGGAATTAAATCTATCGACCATGTCAATTATGCGAAAGTAAAAAACATCGATTTTATCATTTGCGACCATCACCGACCAGGCGATTCTTTGCCAGATGCCATTGCGGTTTTAGATCCAAAACGTGCCGATTGTAGTTATCCTTATGACGAATTATGCGGTTGCGGAGTCGGATTTAAATTGATTCAAGCTCTAGCCGAAAACAGAAAGCAAACTATTGAAGATTTACTTCCGTATTTGGATTTAGTTGCCACTGCAATTGCTGCAGATATTGTTCCCATGACTGGAGAAAATCGTGTACTAGCCAAATTTGGTTTGGAAGTCATCAATACGAATCCACGACCAGGAATTAAAGCTTTAATTCAAAATACAAAGAAGAAAGTATTAACGATTACCGATGTGGTTTTCATCGTCGCACCAAGAATTAACGCAGCGGGAAGAGTGAAACACGGAAATGAAGCCGTAGCACTTTTAACCGAATATAATTTAAAACAAGCCGAACAATTCGCTTCAGAAATTGAAGGTTATAATTCGGATCGAAAAGATTTAGACAAGCAAATTACCAAAGAAGCCTTACTTCAAATCGAAGAAAATAACGAAATCGAACGCTTTTCCACAGTAGTGTATCAAGAAAGTTGGCACAAAGGTGTGATCGGAATTGTAGCGTCTCGTTTGGTGGAAAATTATTATCGTCCAACCATCGTTTTTACAAAAAGTGGCGATAAACTGGCGGCTTCGGCACGTTCGGTAAAAGATTTTGATGTGTATAATGCCTTGGAAGCTTGCGCGGAACATTTGGAGCAATTTGGTGGACATATGTATGCCGCCGGAATGACCTTAAAAGAAGAAAACTATCAGAATTTTAAAAACGCTTTCGAAAACGAAGTTAAGAACACCATTCACCCCGATTTATTAATTCCAGAAATTGCAGTGGATTTTGAATTAGATTTTTCAGATATTGATGAAAAATTTATGCGCATTCTAAAACAATTCGAACCCTTCGGACCAGAAAATATGACACCTGTTTTTATGTCGAAAAATGTGGTCGATTCTGGTTATGCCAAAACCTTAGGAAACGATGCAGAACATTTGAAAGTTTTCGTAAAACAGAATCATTCACCAAATTTCAATGCCATTGGTTTCGGATTAGGAAAGAAAATCGACATCGTGAAAAATAAAAATCCATTTGATGCCGTTTACGTAGTAGAAGAAAACGAATGGAACGGAAACGTAAGTTTGCAATTGCAATTACGAGATATAAGAGCCAAGTAAAAAGTAAAAAGAAACCAGTAAAATAAGCGTTAAATAATAAAATCTTTGCGACCTTTGCCAAAATCTTAGCGCCTTTGTGGTTAAAAAACATGACAAAAAAAGATCCCTTCTCGTCCTTAAGAATTCCAGAATTTCGTTGGTTCATACTCATGCGATTAGCTATAGTTTTAGCTTGGTCGATGCAATTTGTATTGATAGAATGGGAAGTGTATCGTATTACTAAAAACCCATGGTCACTTGGATTAATTGGTTTAATGGAAGTGATTCCAGCCATAACAATGGCCTTATTTGCCGGACATATTGTTGATCAATCCGAGAAGAGAAGTATGTTATTAAAATGCTTTTTGGGCACTCTAATAATTAGTCTTTTGTTATGTTATTTAGTACATCCAGAAACCGTTTTAGCAATTGGTAAACAACCTTTTTTATATGCAATTTACGCTTTGGTTTTCTTAGGTGGAATCATTCGTTCGTTTATTATTCCTTCTATTTTCAGTTTGTTGGGATTAATTGTTCCGAAATCGCAATTTACTAATGCAGCAACGTGGAGCAGTTCTTCTTGGCAAGTATCGGCAGTTATTGGTCCGGCTTTAGCAGGATTTTTAATTGGTGGAATTGGCGTTTTCAACTCCATGATTTTTGTTACAATTTCGATTGTTTTAGGAATTATGGTGTTGTTGCAAATCAGTAAAAAACCTATCTTAAATAAAAAAATTGGAGAACCTGTTTCCGAAAGTTTAAAAGCAGGACTCCGATTTGTATTTCAAAACAAAATTATTTTAAACGCACTTTCATTAGATATGTTTGCGGTTTTATTCGGTGGAGCAGTTGCATTGTTGCCTATTTTCGCACAAGATATTTTAAAAGTAGGCTCAGAAGGTTTCGGAATTTTACGTGCTGCACCAGCCATTGGTGGCTTATTAACCATGTTAGCTTCCACCATGTTTTCCATCGAAAAAAATACAGGAAAAAAATTATTATTAGCCGTTTTCGGTTTCGGAATTTGTATTATAGTTTTCGGGTTGTCTACTAATTTTTGGATATCAGTCGTAGCGTTGTTTTTAAGTGGCGTTACCGATGGTTTTTCAGTGGTAATTCGTTCTACTATTCTGCAAATTTATACACCAGACGATATGCGCGGTAGAGTTTCTTCGGTAAATTCCATTTTCGTAGGTTCTTCTAACGAATTAGGTGCATTCGAAAGTGGCTTAACTTCTAAATTATTCGGCGTAGTCAATGCTGTTGTGTTTGGTGGAATTATGACTTTATTAGTCGTTGGAACTACTGCTGTAGCCTCACCAAAATTCAGAGATTTAGAAATAGAAAAGTAATTTTTTGGGCGTTACCTTAAGGGTCGGGCTGTACGCTATATCTTTTTAATTTGTCTTGCTTTGGGCAGTCAAATTAAAAAGGATACCGCTTCCATCCCTAACGCAAATTCATATTTCAGAAGAAAAGTAGTTATTAATATTTCTTCAATTCAAATTTTTCGCCGTCAAAAACACCATACGTAAAATAGCCAATCCAATCACCTAAGTTGATGTATTTGGATTGTTCGTTTAAGGTAATTTCCATCGGTAAATGGCGGTGTCCAAAAACAAAAAAGTCATGGTGTTTGGTTTCTAATTTGCGTTTGCAATATTGGACCAACCATTCGTTGTCTTCTCCTAAAAATTTCACATCTTCAGCACCTGAAATCAATTTGTTTTTTACGGATAAATATTGCGCTAAACTTACTCCAATATCAGGATGTAACCAGCGAAACAACCATTTTGAAAACGGATTCGTAAATACTTTTTTCATGCGTTTGTAACCCATGTCTCCAGGACCTTTTCCATCACCATGACCAATTAAAAAAGTTTTTCCGTTAAAAGTAAATTCTTTGTTATCGTGATAAACAGGAATGTTGAGTTCTTTTTCAAAATAATCGCCCATCCATAAATCGTGATTGCCAACAAAAAAATAGATTGGAATTCCACTGTCTTTTATTTCAGCTAATTTCCCTAAAACTCTCACAAATCCTTTTGGTACAACAGTTTTGTATTCAAACCAAAAATCAAACAAATCGCCAAGTAAAAAAATGGCTTCTGCATCTACTTTAACTTCATCTAACCATTGCACAAATTTTTGCTCTCTAGGAAAGCTAATTTCTGGTGTGGGTGCTCCTAAATGTTGGTCTGAAGCGAAGTATATTTTTTTTGTACTCAAAACGTTGATTTTTTTACAAATTTAAAGAAAATATTTTAGTTAAATGAAGCTTTTTATCGATGAAAAGTCACACTTCGTCGATATAAAGTCAGTGTTCACTTAGAATTTATATTTTTGTAAAGTTAAAGATATTAATTAATCACTTCATACTATAATGAAAAAACTACTATTATTATTATTTATGTTTGCGAGTTTAAATATTTTCGGTCAAATATCCGAAAATTTTGAAAGCGCAGTTACTCCAGCTCTACCGGTAGGCTGGATAAAATTTGACAACGGTATTGGTACAGTACAAAGTTGGACAACAACTAATTTAGGAGCATTAGTTTTAAACGGAACTAATTCTGCTGTAATTCAGAGAGAGAATGTAACTGACGGAACTTTTGCCGTTGACTACTTGGTTTCTCCTCAATTTCCCGTTCCGCCAACTGCTCAGTTGCGTTTTCGAACCAAAACTTTAGGGTCAGGACTTCAAGGTGGAACTTTTGACATTAGAATTTCAACAGTTTCGCAAAATAACCCTACGGATTTCGTTACGCTTATTTCTTATGACGAGGCAACATTAACGGCAACGGCCAATGTTCCTGAAGAAAAAGTTATTGATTTACCAACAGCGACTTATCCTGCGGGTACATTAATTTATGTTGCTTTTGTTTATACCAATGATAATGGAGAAAGCAGATGGGTTATTGACAATTTTAATGTTGTAGAAAAATGTAATGCGCCTATCGGTCCATTAGCAACAGCAAATGAATCTACATCAACGGCTCAATTAAGTTGGGGTAGCCCAGGTGGAATTACACAATGGGAAGTTCAAGTTTGTCCTTTTGCGGATACATTTGGAGGAGGTACTACAATAAATTATACAGCAAATACAAATGTTAATTATTTAGCAACTGGATTACAACCAAATACTTTATATAAATTTCAAGTACGTTCCATTTGTACAGGTGGTTTTGAAAGTGATTGGTTTGGGCCAAGAAGTTTTCAAACGGCTTCTTTTGGAGATACCTGTGCTGGTCCAATTGTAGTTAGTGCATTACCCTATCAAACCATTGACAATACAGCAAATTATATAGATTCAAATGATATAATACAACCACTGGCATGTAGTAGTCAAGCTGCTAATTACATGGCTGGTAATGATGTTTTTTATTCATTTACACCAGCAGCAAATGGTAATTTTAATTTTAATTTAGCTCCAACAACAACTCATTCTAGTATTCATGTTTATAATGCTTGTCCTGGAACTCCTGGAGCTACATGTATAGGCGGAGCTGCAAATACAAATGCGAATCCGAGAAACTTTACTTTAAATGGTTTACTAGGCGGTACTACATATTATGTTATAATATCTTCGAGTGCAACACAACAAACCGTTGGTTATACTTTAACCATTCAACAAGTTTTTTGTAATCAACCAACTGGATTAATTGCTACAAATACTTCTGCAACTTCTGCCGATTTATCTTGGGTAGCAGATCCTGGAATTGTTTCTTGGGAAGTTTCTTATGCTCCGGCACCTTATGGTTTACCTACAGGAGCAGGAACTACTACAACACTCCCTTTTTCTGCAACTGGATTAATTCCTGGAGTATCTTACCAGTATTATGTAAGAGCAAATTGTAATGATGGTAATTTTAGTATTTGGTCTGGACCAGTTACTTTTACTATGCCACAAGTTGCTACTCCATTAAACTTCATTGATGGTTTTGAAACATTAACAGGTTGGACATTAAACAACGGAGCTCAAACGAATAAGTGGGCTGTTGGAACTGGAATAAATAATGGTGGAACTCACGCATTATATGTTACAGACACTAATGGTGGTACAAACACTTATAATATTGCAGCAACTTCAATTGTTCAAGCATATAAAGATTTTGTAATTCCAGCAGGAGCTACTCAATTGGATTTAACTTTTGATTGGCGTTCAAATGGAGAAGCTACAAATGATTATTTTAGAGTATGGACTGTTCCAACTACTTTTAATCCAATAACAGGTACTCAAATTACTGCAGTTGTTAATAGTAGAATTAAAATCGGAAACGATTTGGGAGGAAATACTAACTTTACAACTCAGAACTATACGTTAAATGCAACTCCATATGCGGGTTCTACTATGCGTTTAGTTTATGAATGGAGAAATAATGGAACACTTGGAAATCAACCTCCAGCTGCAATTGATAATGTTAAATTAGATTTAATTACTTGTCCTAAACCAGGAAGTTTAGTGATTTCAAATATAGGCTATAACGCGGCTCAAGTAGCTTGGGCTAACGGTGGTTCTGAAGCTCAATGGGAAATTTTAGTTTTACCTGCAGGTTCGCCAGCTCCAACTGCTGGTTCTACAGGAACTATAACAAATTTCGCAAGTCCATTTCAAATTGGTGGATTAACTTCAGTAACTTGTTATGATGTGTATGTAAGAGCAAGATGTTCTGCAACAGAATTTAGTTTTTGGTCAGTTCCAGTAAATTTCTGTACCACACCAAATTATTGTGCTGGAGATCATTTTTATGATACAGGAGGAATTGCTGGAAACTATTCAAACAATGAAACTGCTCTAGCTTCGATTATTTGTCCTGATAATGCGGGAGATGTTGTTACAGTTGTATTTAATGACTTCAATGTTGCTGCTGGTGATAATTTAGTAATTAGAGATGGAAACTTAATAACTTCTCCAATTGTAGGGACGTATACAGGTACAACTTTACCACCTTCATTTTCTGCAACTTCTGCAAGTGGTTGTTTAACATTTGTATTTACATCAAATGGAACAACTGTAAATGCTGGATGGGATGCTACAATTTATTGTACGCCACCAATTACTTGTTTCAAACCAGTTGCTTTAACTGCAAATCCAGTTGGATCAACAACTGCAACTTTATCATGGACAGAAACAGGTACAGCTACACAATGGGAAATTTTAGTTTTACCATTTGGAGCCAATGCACCAATTTTCGGACAATCTGGAGTTCCAGTTAATCCTGGTTCACCTCCTCATGTTGTTACAGGATTATCTCCATCAACAACGTATACTTTTTATGTAAGAGCCATTTGTTCTGCAACAAATACTAGTTTCTGGTCTGATGGATATACTTTTTCAACTACACCAATAAACGATTTATGTATTAACGCAATTACAGTTCCCGTAAATAATGGGTTAACATGTCAACAAACTACATTGGCAACTTTAGCTGGGGCTACTCCGTCAACACAAACGATGACTGGAACTGGTTGTAATTTAGCTCAAGCTGACGATGATGTTTGGTTTAAATTTGTAGCTACTCGTTCTACTCATACTTTTGAAATAGAAAATATAGTTCCTGCTATCGGTATGGCTTTTACTATTTATTCTGGAATAGATTGTAATAGTTTAACGTTAAAACAATGTGTAAACGGTTTAAATGCGGTAATTGACAATTTTGTTTTAGGTCAAACCTATTATATCAGAGCTTTTTCTACAAGTACTACACCACAATTATCAGATTTTACAATTTGTGTAGGTGGTATTCCTTGTACTGAGGCGATATCTTTATGTACAACACCTATAACATACCCTAATACTACTAATATTTTAAATTTAGGTGCCATAGGTTGTTTGGGAACTTCACCAAATGCTAGTTTCTTCTTCTTAGAAGTAATACAAAATGGTAACTTAAGTTATAACATTTTTCAAACTACACCAGCCGCAAATGATGATGTGGATTATGCTTTATGGGGGCCATTCGCAAGTAGAGATGCTGCATGTGGAGTTATTCCTAGGGGGCAAGCACCTTTACCTGCACCAAATGGTTGTAGTTATTCTGGACTTCCAGTTGAGAATTTATTTCAACCGGCTTTAGCTGGACAAGTTTATGTGTTAATGGTTACGAATTTCTCAAATAATTCTGGACAGATTACCATTCAACCTAACGGAAATAATACAGCTCAAGCTGCATGTTATCCTTATAACACATTTAATTATCCTACAGTAGAGTATTGTCAGTCTTCATCACCAGCAACACCTACATTAATACCTGGTGCAGTAGCTGGAACTTATACAGGTGTGAGAAATAGTGATGGTTCAACTACAGCATTAAGTATAGATCCTGTTACAGGAGTAATTAATTTTGCAGCAAGTTTACCAGGAACCTATACGGTTACAAATACAATTATACCAAATTTAGCGCCTCCAGCTCAAAATGCTCCTATTGTTGCTTCAGCTCAGATTATTATTACTCCTGTGCCTAATGCAACAATTGCTTATAGCAGTGCTACATATTGTAAATCTGATTCTTTATTGCAATCTATTGCCGTAACAGGTAACAGTGGAACTGGAAGCTCGTATGCTTCAACTCCATCTGGATTAGAAAATGCCTTAGATCCAGTGACTGGAGGAATAATTCCAATTTTAGCTAATGTGGGAATTTACACAGTTACTTTAACTGTTCCAGCTCAAGGCGGATGTGCTCAATATACTACATTTACTCAAGTTGAAATTATTGCAGCTCCAATTATTCCTGCCCAAGTAGATGTTAACGCATGTAACAGTTATGTATTACCTGCTTTAACAGTTGGTAATTATTTTTCTGCTACTGGCGGAACTGGAACACCATTAACCGCGGGTGATATTATTACAACAAATCAAACGATTTATGTGTATGCAACTAACGGACAATGTGATTCAGAAGATCCATTTAATGTAAATATCGTTGCTATACCAACACCAACATTCGATTATTTAACACAACCTACTTGTTCGGTACAAACAGGTTCTATTAATATTACTGCTCCAGTAGTAGTAGGAGGTCCGGTACCAACTAACTTATTTATTTCTGAAGTTACTGATGCTAATACAGGCGCTTTATCTTATGTGGAATTGTTTAATGGAACTGGAGCTACAGTTAACTTAGCCAATTATAGATTAAAAATGTACAATAACGGAATTGTTGCACCAACATGGCAACAAACTTTGTCTGGAACAGTTGCAAACAATAGTACATTTGTTATTAAAATAAGTAATGATCCAAGTATTCCAGGTGTGGTGCATAATTATTTAATTCCACTTTCTGGTGTTGATAATAATGACAACATTCGATTAACTACATTGGCTAATATTGAAATAGATATGTGGGGACCAACAAATGGTAGTGTATTTACACCTGCTGGCCAACCAGGTTATACTTATAGAAGATTAGCTAGTGCCACACCTCTTCCTAGTACAACATGGGATACTAATAATTGGAGTACTAATGATCCTGTAGATTATTCAAATTTAGGTCAGTATACACTTAACTCATCAAGTTATGAATATAGTGTAGACGGGGGTACTTATGTAACAACAACTACATTTACGGGATTAACTCCTGGTATTCATTATTTCATAGTACATGATTTAATTAATAATTGTTATTCTGCACCTATTTCATTCACAATAAACGCAGTGCCTTATACAACAGCAATAACTGACTTTACTTATACAACACCAGTTTGTATTACAAGTACAACAAACCCAACACCAACTTCAGCTCCTGGATTTACTCCAGGTGGTACTTTTAGTTATGTTGAAACTGTATCAGGAAATGCTGTAGGTTTAGATTTAAATACTACTACTGGTACAATTAATTTACCAACTAGTATTGCAGGATCTTATGTAGTTACTTACACATATCCGACAGATTTAGCAAATTGTATTAATACGAATTCAAGTAGTTTTACAATTGTATTAACTTCATTTGTAACGGCAACATTTAATCAAATACCAAGTATTTGTCAGGATACGACTGCGCCTACATTACCTTTATCGTCAACTAACACGCCGCCGATAACAGGTACTTGGAATGCAGCTATTAGTACAACTACTCCTGGAGTTACAACGTATACATTTACGCCTAACTTAGGACAATGTGGAGTGGGTACAACTATGGATATTACTGTGTTTGCACCAAATATTACGCCTATTTTTACACAAATACCAAGTATTTGTCAAAATTCAACAGCGCCAACATTACCTTTATTGTCAAATAATACTCCTCAAATATCTGGTACTTGGAATGCTGCTATTAGCACAACAACTCCTGGAGTTACAAGGTATACATTTATGCCTAATTCAGGACAATGTGCAGTTGGTGCTTTTATGGATATAACTATTGATCCTATAGTTGTACCAACATTTGCTACGATTGCAAACGTTTGTCAAAACGAAACTGCACCACCAGCTTTACCTATGTTGTCGACTAATATTCCTGCAATAACTGGTACTTGGTTTCCTTTAGCTATCAATACTGCAACTTCAGGTCCAGCAACATATACATTTACACCAGATGGAGGACAATGTTCTCAAGTTGTTTCTATTATTGTAACCATTGATCCTAGTAGAACACCAACGTTTACGCAAATAGCGCCATTATGTATTGGTTCAGGAAATATAACGTTGCCTACTTCTTCAACAAATACACCAGCAATCAACGGAAGTTGGTTTCCAGCTGTAGTAGATACTTCAATTGCTTCAACACAAGTGTATACGTTTACACCTGATGTAACTGAATGTGCTCCTATAACTACAATGACTGTACAAGTTGAATTGTGTGAAATTCAAAAAGGTATTTCGCCAAACAATGATGGCTTAAATGATTATTTGGCTTTAGTTGCTAAGAAAGTTGAAATTTTCAACAGATATGGTAGAGAAGTTTATTCAAAAACGGATTACAATAATGATTGGCATGGTCAGTTTATGGGTGGTGGCGAAATGCCAGACGGAACTTACTACTATGTTATAGAATTAGTTTCTGGAGAAAAGAAAACAGGTTGGATTTATATTAATAGAGAACAATAAGAAAAAAAAATAATTCTACTCTTTTATCAAAGTGGTAAAAGAGTAGTTTTTATTAAACAACATCAATATGAGAAAAATATATTTAGGTTTATTGTTGGCTGTAGGATTCCTTTCAGAAGTATCTGCCCAACAAGATCCACATTATACACAATATATGTATAATATGAGTGTGATGAACCCTGCTTATGCTGGTAGTAAAGAAAATTTGTCAATGGGTCTTTTACACAGAAGA
>JAULXA010000288.1:0-1587 GCA_032118875.1 Flavobacterium sp. | reverse complement strand
GAATAGTTGATGTTGTAGCAAACACATTAGCTGCACTGACTAAACCAGTTACTAACAAAGCAGCAGATGTAATACCTGTACTTGCTCGAATTGTTGCTGTACTTACATTTGTTGATACTGTATTTGGTATGGTTGATGTTGTAGCAAATATATTAGCTGTGCTGACTAATCCTGTTACTAACAAAGCAGCAGATGTAATACCTGTACTTGCTCTAATTGTAGCTGTACTTACATTTGTCGACACCATATTTGGAAGTGTACTTGTTGTACTTGTTAAATTAGCTGTACTTGCTAAACCTGTTACTAACAAAGCAGAAGATGTAATACCTGTTGTGGCTTGAATTGTTGCAGTTGTAATATTGGTTTCTGCAAGATTTGTAGATGTAATGTTTACTACAGTTAACGTACCAGATACATTAATATTAGATGCACTAATTCCTGTTGCAACTAAGTTTGTTGTTGTATTTGTAGTTGAAACAATATTTGGTATAAATCCAGTTCCGCCTACATATAAATCTGCACCAATACCTGCACCACCAGCTATTGTTAAACCATTGCCAGAAGATGCACTTGTTGCATTGGCGGTGTTTTGAACTGAAATACCACCGTATACTACAAGACCACCATTTGCTACATCAGTAGACCAATCTGATGCAGTTAAAGTTAAATATGCAAATGTACTACTTGCTGCAGCAGCATTAGAATATAAAATGCTACCACCAACAATAAGGTCGCCAGCAATCGCAGCACCACCAGCAATAGTTAAGGCTCCACCGTTAGAAACGCTGGTTGCATTAGTTGGTTCATCGATAGATAGTCCACCTTGTAAGACAACACTTCCTGAAGAACTATTAATTGACGTACTTGTTCCATTTACAATTATATTAGACGTTGTTATATTAGAGGTTAAAATATTAGTTGATCGGATAGTACCAGCTGTAAAGTTGTTTGTGGTTATATTAGCCGATGTGATTAAAGTAGTTGCACGAATAGTTCCTGAACTAAAGTTGTTGGTTGCTAAATTAG
This sequence comes from Flavobacterium sp., assembly GCA_032118875.1. Classification (GTDB taxonomy): domain Bacteria; phylum Bacteroidota; class Bacteroidia; order Flavobacteriales; family Flavobacteriaceae; genus Flavobacterium. The sequence continues at coordinate 561 of JAULXA010000288.1, read as the reverse complement.
CTGTAGAAATAAGTGTAGATGCTCTAATAGTTCCTGAAGTAATATTTGTACCAGTTAAATCAGTGACAGTGGTTAAACCAGTAGATAAATCGGCATTACCGGTGACACGAATAGTTCCTGTAGTTATTGAAGTAGATACAGTTAATATGGCTGTAGATATTGTACTTGCATTGAGTGTTCCTGTACTTAAATTTGTACTAACTATATTAGTTGTTGTTTGATTTGTACTATAAAGAGCACCAGTTGTTAAACTTGTGGTAATTCTACCAGTACCAGTTACATCTAGTGTCGTTGATGGTGAAGTTGTATTAATACCTACAACACTTGAACCAGCTGTTCCGAAATAAATATTTCCAGATGTTCCAACCCATTGACTTCCAATATATGCCGAACCATTTTGGAACAAATTACCTGTAAAATTAATATTGCCTGCAGATAAATTACTAAATTGAGAATCACCTGAAGACACACTTGTAAATGTACTAGCTCCAGCTGTCAGTCCAGAACTAATTCGAGCAGTACCTGTTACATCTAATGTATATGCCGGTGTAACTTGACCAC
>JAULXA010000287.1:0-4596 GCA_032118875.1 Flavobacterium sp. | reverse complement strand
AACAGAATTCATTAAAACAAAAACAGTAAACGACTGGAAAAAACAAAAGGTCGATTTACACAATCGACCTTGTATTTTTGTTATCCAAAAAAATTAAAGTATTACTTTCGCAAATCTATTAGGATTAATATTTGAAGTATCGTAACCATTAAATTTTTTAATGTAAGATTTTAAAGAGGTTCCAAAACCATCTCTAAATCCGTTTTTACCATTACTTCTAAGATACGTTTTTACAGAACTTGCTCCAGCTAAATGTGCTGCTGCCAATAAACCTGATTCTGTAATTTTGATTCCGTTTATTACTCTTCCAGAGTAATTTCTAATTTCTTTTCTTAATTCCCACTTATTGATGCTTAATAAAGCATGAATAGCTTTTTCTTGTAAAGCTGGGTTATTAAGGAAATTTTTAAAATCGTAAACACCAACATTTCTCAATGTACTTCTTCCGAATTGGTATTTACCCATGTAGCCGTAAGCATTAACTAAATCATAAATTCCTGCAGATTCTTTTACTGCTAATGCTTGTTTGAATCCGGTAAAAGTTTTCCCTGTGAAAGGAATGTTGTGATCTAACTTAACCGATTCGTCTTTTGAAGGAACTCGATAATCATAAACTTCTGTGTCTTCGATATGAAACCCGTCTACTGATTCATCTTTAAATGCACTAAAACCAGAACTAATTACGGCAATAAATGCAATGGCAACTCCAAAATAAATAATGTCTTTTCTCATGTAAATTTATTTCTCAATTGGGCAAAAAAAAAGTTTTTAACATTGTGTCTGATTGACATAAATTAGACAACACCAATTGAATTAACGGGTACAAAGATACAATTTATTTTATTATTTTTCTGAAAATCAACTTGTTAACATTTTATTAAGAACCCTAAGCAATGGCAAATTGCCTATAATCACATTGACTAACAAGCGATTAAGTTTAAATTAATGTTAATAAATTTTTAATGATTTGAGATGAAAAACACTCCAATATCGATGAAAAGAGAAAGGAGAAAGCACAAATTATTGCCCTTTCATGTATAAAATAGTTCCAAAAGTTTTAACGGCAATATTAATATCCAGGAAAATATTTCGATGTTTGATGTAGTATAAATCGTATTCTAATTTCATCAAACTATCGTCCAAAGTTTCTCCATAAGGATAGTTGATTTGTGCCCAACCTGTTAAACCCGGTTTTACAATATGTCTGGTATGATATAATGGAATTTCATAAGCAATTTGATCCACAAAAACTTTTCGTTCTGGTCTTGGACCAATAATTGACATATCACCTTTTAATACATTTATAAATTGTGGAAATTCGTCAATTCTTGTTTTACGCAATAATTTTCCAAAAGGGGTAATTCTACAATCATTTAAAGTGGCAAATACAGCTCCATTTTTTTCTGCATTTACAATCATCGTTCGTAATTTATAAATTTGAAAAGGCACTTCCTTTCTACCAATACGTTCTTGATGAAATAAAAGTGGCCCTTTGTTCCAAATTAAATTAAAGAAGAAAATGAAAGGTGTAATTACAAACAATACCGAAAGTCCAATAACAGAAACTACCACATCAATAATTCTTACTAGAATTAAATATAATTTATTCTGCTTTTTTGAAAACGGAAAAAACTTATATAACGATTTATCTTTTAAATGTAATGGAATTCTATTCGTTAAATCTTCGTAAACATCATCATATTGCGTGATTGGAATGCCATTTTCTGAAACTTCTAATAACTTATTATAAATTTCAATAGATGTCTTTTTAGAATAGTTTGCTACCACAATTTCAGAAATAAAATTAGTGTTCAAAAAACCATCAATTTCATGAAAATTAAGCTGATTATCCGCAAGCAAAATATCTTGATTATTAAAATCTACATCAATAAATTTTACTATTTTAACATGTGGATCATTGATAATTAACCCTTTAGATAATTTATTAAAATCTTTACTTCGGCAAACTAAAACAATTGGTTTATAAAAACGTTTAGAGGCCAAAAGATAGATATAAAGCAATCGCCAAACCGTTAATGCAAATAAAATGACTAAAAACAATAAAAACAACTCCACCCTTTTGTTAGGAAAGGAAGGCGTTACAATTGGCGTGAAAATAAAAAATAAAGTGGTAAAAAAAGAAGTCAGCAATAAACCTTTGGTGATTTTATTGGCAAAACTTACGACAACCAAATTATACATTTCAAAAACGGTCCCTAATAAACTCAAATAAATACCCAATACAGCAATCCAATAGTAATTTTCGCATAAATCTGAGAAATATTTTAAATCCGTAAAAGCGTGTAAAAGAAACAAAAATCCAACAACAAAAACCATATCAAAAAAGCGCAAAAGAATTTTGCGTTCAGATATTTCGAAATGTTTTTTATAAGGTTTTATCATTGATGCATTTTGAAAACTAAATATAATACTAATTGCTTAAAAAGCAAACATTTTTAAATTATTATCGCAATAAATTAGTCCATTGGTTTTCAACTACTTTCCAATCCATTTTTGAAATCATATGTTTTGCAGAATTGATAATTTCAATTGTTTGTGTTGGAAATTGGATAATATTCTCAATTCGATCCACCATTTCTAAAGCATTCGCATCAGTAACTAAATAACCGTTCTCTTGATGAGAAATTAGAAAGGGCAAACCACCAACATTCGTTGAAACTACAGGCAAACCAAGCGCCATGGCTTCTAAAACACTAACTGGTGTGTTGTCAAAATGTGTAGTATTGATGAAAATATCGTGATTCTTAGCTAAATCTGTCCATTCGCTTTTAGATAATTTCCCAGTGAAACGTACTTTCAAATTGAATTGATTCGCGTAATTTTTAGTAGTTTCTAAACTTCCATCTTTATCTGGTCCGACCATAGTTAAAGTGGCATCAGGATATTTTTCTTGAAGCAAATGCAACACATCAACCGCCATCTTCGGATTATATATTGCTGCAAAAGCACGAACCCAAAGTATATTAGGTGTAAAATTTTGTCTTTCTTTAAATGTATAATCAGATAAGTTTATCGAATTAGGAATACAAATTACATTCGTAAATCCGAATTTTTCAAAATGAAACTTCAAATATTCGGATGGTGAAACATTTTTATATGAATTATGAAACAACATTTTACATAGTTTAGGATTAGAAGCTAATCTATTTGGCAAATCACCACCGTGTAAAATTGGAATATACTTGATATGTAGCATTCTAGCCAATTGACTAGATAAAAAAGCAAACCAAAAGGCAGAAGTACTATACGTATCAATTAATATATAAGTAGCATCTTGATGTTTTAGAATACCGAAAAGCATGTCTAAAATTCTTAAAACGCTATTTTTTTTGGAAGAATAGGAAACAACTGTGAAACCAGATTGCGATAAGTTTTCACCTAAAGTTTCAACAGTAGTTTTATTTATGCCATGTTTTGAAAGTTTATTGCCTAGATACAGAATCTTCATCTTCCTCATTTTTAATAGAAACATTAAGCAATGTTAAAGCGTATAAAACTCCTGGCGCCACAATACGAGTAGCAGCATGATTGATAGTTAATCCCCAAAAAATCAAAAATGGAAAAAAATAAATATGATGAAATTGTCGAAATCTAAAATACTTCATAATGGGTACAAAAACCAACAATAATAAAATGATCAATCCAAAAGAACCGTGTTCAGCTAAAAGTCGTGTTGGTTCACTATGTGCTTGAGCTCCATATAAACCACCTTCTTCTCTCATAATTCCACTAATTCCTGGACCAACACCAAAAACGGGGTTATCATAGAAAAACTTTAAATCCGTTTCCATAATATCTTCTCGTCCAGACAATCTAGATTCTTTAAATCTTCCAGCAGCATCTTGATTATTATAACGTTTATCAATCATTCCTCCGGTTTGATAGGACGTAAACAACCATGCTGAAATTGATATAACAAACAATAAAGAAAAAACTACGATAAATTTTGATCGTGCAGATTTATTTAAGAGCTTATAAACCATATAACAAAAAACCAAAACCATAGCTAAAGCTGTAATTATACCACCTCTTGAAAAAGTAATTAATCCTCTATAAGCAAAGAGAAAAAACAAGAATAAAGAAAGATAAGAATAGAACTTTTCTTTCATATTAAAGAAAAATTGAATAAAAAAAACAAAAGCACCTAAACCTAATATTACTGAAATTTGATTGGGTCCAAAACCACCTGAAGTAGCAAAATTGGATGAAGTATTCTCAAAAACTTCTACTCGATTGGAAGGTGTATAAAGAATTACTGCAGCTAGAATACTGATTAAAGGCCCTGTTATTACATATAATAATTCGTTTAACTTATTTAACGTAATATTTTTATCATATGTATATAAAGAGGCGCAAACCAATGAAAAAGGACCTAACAAATTAAACATAATTTTTTTTCTGACATCAATTTCAAAAAAGAACGTATTTACGGTTAATACAATTCCCGGTATAAATAACAATAAAATTAAAAAATAAGGCCATGCTTTCAAACTAATCTTTTTAAAACTAAAGCCCAAAATGCAAAAATAAATAATAGCATATTTTCCTATATCATACATGAAACCACTAGATTTC
>JAULXA010000286.1:0-5632 GCA_032118875.1 Flavobacterium sp. | reverse complement strand
TCTAAAGTAATTTGTTGGTAACGCGGTTCCACATTTCTAGTTTTTGGAAACAACCAAATTTGAAATAATTTTGTTTGTTGTTCGGCATTTGGATTGAACTCACTGTGTTGAATTCCAGTTCCAGCGCTCATTACTTGCACATCTCCTGTTCTAATGGTAGATTCATTTCCCATACTGTCTTTATGTGCCAAATCACCTTCTAAAGGAATGGTAATAATTTCCATATTATCGTGTGGATGCGTTCCGAAACCCATTCCAGCTGCAACGGTATCGTCATTTAAAACGCGTAACGTTCCAAATTGTACTCTTTCTGGATTGTACCAACTTGCGAAACTGAAACTATGATAGGCATTTAACCAACCGTGATTGGCATGACCTCTTGTATTTGCTTTGTGTAAAACTGTATTTTTCATCGTATATAAATTTAGTGATTATTATGATACAAATTTACGATGCGAACAAAAGAAAAACACTTAACCTAGATTAAGAAATAAAAACCATACATTTTAAAAATAAAGACATTTGTCATTCTGAATTTATTTCAGAATCTCAAAAAACAATACATCTCGGAAACGTAGAATCTGAAACAAGTTCAGATTGACAGAATTCAGTAATAAGAAATAAAAAACCGATGTCTTTTTAGCAAAGCATCGGTTTATATATTTAATGAATATGATCTTCTTCAATTTCAAATTCGGCATCTTTTTCCCAAATTTCCATTTCACAAGGTTTACAATTGAATTTTAGTTTGTATTCCAATTCGCCTTGTTTTAGTACTAAAGGTTCTTTTAGTTTTTTGTCCATGTTTTCACGATGGTATTTCGGACAACGTTCTAATTCGTATTTGATACAATATTTAGTAGTCATTACACGAGATTTTCCTGGATCCCATTGTAATTCGAAAGCTTTTTCAATTTCGGTTACACCATGACGTTCGTAAAATTTACGAGCTGATTTATTGGCTACATTGTACATGAAATCCAGTTTTGTTTCTGGATAAGGATGTGATGTTTTCACCATTTGATGCTCTTTACGAACATAGTTTTGTAAACGAATTTCTGATAATTGTTCGAAAACGGTTCTTCTCATTTCATTGATTTTTGAAATAGGTAAAAACCAGTTTTGAGAAAATTCAATCGTAATTTCATCCGCATTATAAGGTGTAAAACCTGTTTTTGCTAGATTTACTTTGAAGTTTTCTGCTATAGATTCGTTATTTTTTGTTTGTTCTTTTGGATGCTCTAAAGTCGCAACACTTACATTTCCGTCTTCATCCGTTGCAATTAATTCGAAACCTGTTTCATTTTCTTTTAATACTAAAGTCGTACTAATTTTTCTAATTGCACTATCTTCTCTTTCTACAATTTTAATGAAAGCCGCGTCGTTATTTCTGTAAATAAAAGTTCCGTCTGCAATTTCTTTCAACACATTTGGATATACGATTCCGTTCTCCGCTTTGTTCACGTAAATTCCTTCTGCTTCATTATCAGAATTAATAAAACAAAGTCCATCACCATTATTTAGTAATTCTCCATTTTCAATATGGTACGAATTTCCAACCGTTTTGATTAGTTTTCCGATATATTGTCCTTTCGATTTTGGACTTTCCCAAGAACCGATGGCTTGATGTCTTTCGTTTACGAAATAATCCGTATACCCACGATTGAAACTTCTATCTAAAGAAGAATCGAATAAATAGGTACAACTTCCAGAAGAAGCTTTTTTATATTTTTCAGGATTTTCAGCTAAAAAAGCATCTAATTTCTGACGTAAATACGACACGTTATTTTTTACATAAACGATATCTTTTAAACGCCCTTCAATTTTGAAAGAAACAATTCCAGCTTCTACTAAATTTGGAATTTGGTTCGAAACATCAAAATCTTTAATCGAAAGTAAGTGACTATTTTTGATTAACGTTTCGCCATTTCCATCAATTAAATTATATGGTAAACGACAATTTTGAGCACATGAACCACGATTTGCTGAACGTTCTCCGTTTGCTACACTCATATAACAGTTTCCACTGAACGAAACACATAAAGCGCCTGTCACGAAGAATTCTAATTCCACATCTGAAGCTTCGCTGATTTCTTTAATTTGGTGTAAGTTTAATTCACGCGCTAAAACCACACGTTTCATTCCAGCATCTGCCAAAAATTTAATTTTATCCGCATCACGATTGTTAGCTTGCGTACTTGCGTGTAAAACAATTGGAGGTAATTCCATTTCCATAATAGCCATATCTTGAACAATCAAGGCATCCACACCAATATGGTATAATTTCCAAATCATTTGTCGACAAGATTCTAGTTCATTATCATACAAAATCGTATTGATAACCACAAAAACCTGAGCATTAAACAAGTGTGCATATTTTACTAACTCAGCAACATCTTCAATAGAATTGGTAGCATTAGATCTTGCACCATATAGAGGCGCACCAATATAAACGGCATCTGCACCAGAATTAATGGCAGCAATTCCTTGTATTAAATCTTTTGCCGGAGCTAAAATTTCAATCTTCTTCTTCATTTTTAAAACTTTAATCCTTCGGATATTACCGAAAAAAGTATGCAAAGTTCTTATAAAAAACTGAAGATTTCTAATTCTGATTCATTTTTTTAAAATAAGATTGTGAATTGATTATTTTAAAACAAGAATTTTAGCATATAAAAAAACCACATGCACTTAGTCGTAATAAGATTCCATAAATAAATTTCAAAATTGAATTAGCGAATAAACCAGAAGAAATTGAAACTTTTGTATGGGACGAAGTCTCTAGAATGTCTAGAGGAACAACTACAACTGTTCAGCCGTAATACATTAAAATACTCATTAGAAATAAAAATAGAGGAATTAGTTCTTCTATATTTTTATTTTATTAAATTGAACTATATTTACAAAAAAAGTTGATTTGACATCTGTAAAAATTAAAATATTATTTTTCATAATACTGTTTAGTATTTCACCTTCTCTTTTTTCTCAAAAAGGGACTGAAAAATTATTTGAATTAGAAATTCAAAAAAAGAGTCAAAAATTTACGACAGAAGTAGATTTTAAAAAAGCACAACTTTTTTTTTTAAATAAAAACTGGGATTCTACTTTAGTTTACTCCATGAAACAGTTAAGTTCGAAAAAAATATCATTAGAACTTTCAAATTATTGTCACTTCTTCAGAGGTTATAGTTTCAAACAAAAAAAAATGTTAAATGAAGCTAAAAAAGAATTTTATACTATTTCTAAAACATTTTATTTTTACAAAAGTATACATAACATTTTAGGGCAAATTTCACTCGAACAATCGGAATTTAAAAAAGCTATTAGTTATTTTAAAGAATTTGAAAATATTTCTGAAACCAATTATTTCAACATTAACAAAAGTTTTATCTATCATAATTTAGGCGTTTGTTATTTACAATTAAGAGATTTTAATAAAGCCGAAATTTATTTAATAAAAAGCACTCAATTACAAGAATCAGCAAATGACACAATAGCATTAGTTGGCGCTTATGGTGATATTGCAACGATGTATTACGAGCAATTTAAAGACAACTTGGCTATACCTTTTTTTGAAAAAGCTTATGAGTTTTCTAAGAAAGTAAAAAGACATGATTTAAAACATGTTGCTACAAAGAATATGGCTGTAGTAGAAGAAAATAGAAAAAACTTCGAAAAAGCGCTTACATATAGAAAAGAAGCAGAAAAATGGAATGATTCCATAACAGATCAAAATAAAATTTGGGCCGTTGCAGAAGTAGAAAAGAAATTTGCCATAAAACAAAAACAAGAAGAAATTGAAGTTCTTGAAGTAAAAAATGAAATACGAGAAACCCAAAGAAATGGACTTTTCATAATCGCCATATTATTATTGAGTATTTTTGGTATTGGTGTTTATTTTTACCTACAAAAAATTAAAAAGAACAAAATTATTCTGGCTCAGAAAGAAAATTTAGATGAATTAAATGCGACAAAAGATAAACTATTTTCTATTGTTAGTCACGATTTACGTTCCTCAGTAAATGCTTTAAAAACTAGTAACACAAAATTATTAAACCACTTAGAAACCAAGAACTACGAACAACTTGACGTTCTTCTTCATAAGAATAATGCAATTGCTAATAGTTCATATAACTTATTAGATAATTTACTTAATTGGTCTCAGCAACAAACCAACCAATTATTTTTCCAACAAGAATCCTTACATTTATTTTCCATTATTCAACAAATAGAATATAATTATAAGCCGATAGTTGCGGAAAAAAACATCGAATTAAACATAACTATTGATAAAAGTATTTTTGTTTTTATGGATTTAGATTCGTTCAAAATTATTCTAAGAAATATGTTGGACAACGCCATAAAGTTTACAAATGAAAAAGGAACGATTTCTATTTATTCAGAAAAACCAAATTCTGAATTTATTAAATTAATCATTGAAGATACTGGTATTGGAATGACTAATGAAGTTGTAGAAGAATTATTACTAGAATCCACAAAATTATCTAAAAAAAACAATAAAGAAATTATAGGAACTGGTTTAGGCATGCAACTTTGTAAATCTATGCTATTAAAAAATGGTGGAAAATTAAATATCGAAAGTAAAATTGGTTTAGGAACAAAGTTTATTTTATTTTTACCAAAAGAAGTTACTAATGGATAAAATTAACATTCTAATAATTGAAGATACGAAATCTGAAGAAGATGCATTAACAAGTGTACTTCTAGAAAATGATTATAATATTGTTGGAGTAGCAACCAATTATACCGAAGCCCTAACCCTATTCTATCAACATAAGGTAGATTTAGTGATTATTGATGTTTTTTTAAATGGTCAACCAGAAGGAATTACTTTTGCTGAAACCATAACCATAACTCCAAATGTTGCTAAACCATTTGTATTTTTAACCAGTTCTAAAGACCGTCAAATTTTTGAAAGAGCAAAACTTACTAAACCATTTAGTTTCTTACTAAAACCTTTTAATGAGTTAGAAGTTTTATATGCTATTGAAATGGCAATTGAAAAATTTTACGAGCAAACAAATATTTTTTTAAGCGAAGAACAAGATACGGTTATTGGAAATAGTCATTTATTCATAAAAAAGAAAAATGCACTAAAAAAAGTAGCTCTTCAAGATATCATTTACATTGAAGTAGAAGAACGCTATTGCAATATAATTACATCAAATGAGAATTATTTAGTAGCACTTTCACTTACAAAAATAACTGAATTTTTAGACAACAATACCTTTGCTAAAACACATCGTAATTATATAGTGAATACGAATAAAATTAGTGAAATAATTCTAAATGAAAATTTAATTATTCTAGAAGGAAACTATAAGATTACTTTAAGTGAAAAGTATAAAGATTTTATTCATAAATACAAAATCTTGAAATAATTTTAATCGCGTTGAAGTTTTTATTTCAATAATAGTCTTTTCTTCAATTTACTAAAAAACTCTGGTGTGACTCCAATGTAGGAAGCAATTTGTTTTTGAGGAATTTTTTGAATTAACGTAGGATATTTTGTGCAGAATTTTTCGAAACGTTCTTCGGCGGTTAGACTTAAATTATCCATTAATCTTTCTTGATGAGACACTAAGGAATTTTCGGCTAAGATTCTGAAAAA
>JAULXA010000285.1:0-6737 GCA_032118875.1 Flavobacterium sp. | reverse complement strand
TATAACCCGCAATTAATTTACGCATTCTGTCCATTTCCACAATTTCGTCACCACCGTTTACTGATGGAGCAACTTTTGGAGCTGAAACTGGAGCTGAAGCAACTGGAGTTGCAACTTCTGCTTTTGCGGCAACAGGTTGATTACCTCTATTCGCAATATATTTTAAAATATCTTCTTTGTTAACACGACCATCTTTACCAGAACCTGCAATAGCTTCTAATTCTGTTAAAGAAATTCCTTCAGCTTTTGCCATGTTTTTTACTAATGGCGAAAAGAATTTATCTGAACCAGAAAAATCTGCTGGAGCACTAGTTTCAATAGCTACTTCAACTGTTTTAGCCACTTCTGCAACCGCAACTGGAGCTTCTGATTTTACTTCTGGAGTTGCTGCAACAGCACCACCTTCTGTTTCAATAATGGCAATCGTTTGTCCAACTTGAACCACATCATCCACATTAAACAAAATTTCAACTAAAGTTCCAGAAACTTCAGAAGGCACTTCACTATCTACTTTGTCCGTAGCAATTTCTAAAACTGCTTCGTCCATTTCAATGGTTTCGCCTACTTTTTTTAACCAATTTGTAATGGTTGCTTCCGCAACACTTTCTCCCATTTTAGGAAGTTTCAATTCAAATCTTGCCATATTATTATTGTAATGTTGTGTTTTATTCTTTGGAATACAAAATTAATAAATATTTTGATGTTTTATCACGAAATAATCAAAAAATCAAAAATTTATAACTTCACCTCTATCATTTGCATTATTGCTACCAATTAGGTAATTTGATTGCGAAATATAGTTCTTAAAAGTAATATTCTTCGATTTATTTTTTTCCATGAATGCAATAATTTCTTTAAAACTAAAGGAATAAGTATCGAAAATTACTTCATAATTACATTTCTGTTTTTTAAACGCTTCCATTTCTTTCTCTAAAACAGTCATTTTATCATAAACTCTCATGACAAATGAAAATTCTTTTTTTGATAAAATATCTGAAACAACATTCTCATTTTCAGCGTTTTTTGTAACTAGTACATATTGAAAAATCTTTTTACTACTATTTTTTTGCTGATTTTGTTTGAAAATCGTAAAAAAGAAACTCCCAATTTGCATCATCACATCAAAAATCACTGATTTTTTAAAATGTTTTTTATAGAAAAACTGCATCGCTTCACGGAAACGTTTTAAATACATTTCATCTCGAACCGTACTTTCACCTTTATAATGAATCACTGATGTATCGTGAAAATAGAAATTCTCTTTTCCTAATTTTTGAATCATATAACTCAAATCAATATCATCAGAATACATAAAGCAATTTTCATCAAAACCACCGACTTGTAAATACAAATCGCGTTTCAAGATCATAAAAGCGCCGACTAAAATATCCACTTTTCCAGATTGATTTTCGGTAAGATGTTGCGCATAATATTTTCCGAAAAAAGCAGAAATTTTATACAAGCCGAAAATTTTGGTAAAAGCTACCCAAGGAGTTGGAACTCCTCGTTTACTTTCTGGAAGAAAATTCCCAGTTCCGTCGATAAGTTTACAACCAATTATTCCAAGTTGTGAATTGTGAATTGTGAATTGTGAGTTCAGTATTTTCTCAAAAGTATCTTCAGCGACAACAGTATCAGGATTTAAAATGCAAATATATTCACCTTTCGCTTCAGCCACAGCAATGTTATTACCTTTAGGAAAGCCAACATTTACTGGGTTTTCAATAAGTTTGATGTGTGGAAACAATCGTTTCATCATTTCACAACTATCATCCGTAGAATTATTATCCACCACAATAATTTCAGCATCAAGGTTCGTAAGCGCTTTTTGAACACTTTCAACACATTGCTCTAAAAAATAGCGCACGTTATAGTTAAGAATAATTACAGATAGTTGCATGTTGCGAAGATAACAAAAGTTTATTTTAATAAAACATTAACAGAAAAATTAAAAAAAAACGTAATATCTTAGTGAATTGAAAATTTTAATTATTCTAACCAAAAATAAAATGAAATTTATACTAAATACCGCTACTCTTTTATTGTCATTCTTACTGTTTTCTCAAGAAGATTTTAAAACAAGCTATGATAAAAAAGAAGTTTACATAACCATGAGAGATGGTGCAAAATTATTTACAGCGATCTACACTCCAAAAGACATTTCTAAAAACAAAAAATATCCAATTTTAATGCAAAGAACCTGTTATAGTATTGCGCCGTATGGAGTAGAAAACTATAAAAAAACTTTAGGTCCAAATACCTTTTTATCTAAAGACAAATACATTTTTGTGTATCAAGATGTTCGTGGTAGATATATGAGTGAAGGTGTTTTTACAAACATGACACCTCAAGTTGAACATAAATCAAAAAAAGATATAGACGAAAGTACAGACACGTACGACACGGTTGATTGGCTAGTGAAAAACATAGCTTTTAATAATGGTAAAGTGGGCCAATACGGAACTTCGTATCCAGGTTTTTACTCTGCTGTTGGTGCTTTAGCTAAACATTCTGCTTTAGTGGCTTCTTCACCTCAAGCGCCGATTTCCGATTTCTTTTTTGATGATTTTCATCATAATGGTGCTTTCTTAATGGGTTATTTTAAAACTTTTCCTGTATTTGGAGTTCAAAAAACAAAAGCGGAAGAAAAAGCATGGTATTCTGACCAAAGCATAAAAGCAACTTCAAAAGACGGATCTGTTTTTTATAATGAAATAGGAACTTTAAAAGAAGGTGTTGACAAATATTACATGAATAATTTTTTCATGCAAGAAATAGTGAGTCATCCAAATTATGATGAATTTTGGAAATCTAGAAATTTACTTCCGCATTTAAAAAACATCAATCATGCAGTAATGACAGTTGGCGGTTGGTTTGATGCAGAAGATTTAGCAGGACCTTTAAACATTTACAAAACCATAGAAAAAAACAATCCAAAAGCTAAAAACACCATTGTAATGGGACCGTTTTCACATGGCGGTTGGTCTAGAGAATCGGGTAAACATTTTCATAATGACATTTATTTTGGGGATAGTATTGCGACTTTCTATCAAAAAAACATGGAGTTTAAATTCTTCAATCATTATTTAAAAGAAAATTCAAAAAATGCAGCCGCACTTCCAGAAGCTTATATGTTTGATACCGGTAAAAAAGAATGGAAGGAATTTTCAAATTGGCCACCAAAAAACAATACAAAATTAAATTTCTATTTAAACTCTGATGGAAAAATAACCAATCAAAAATCCAACAATTCATCTTATTCTGAATATTATAGCGATCCGAATAAACCTGTTCCAAGTAGTATCAATTATAGTGACATGAATGGTTTCACGCCAAGAAATTACATGTCGGAAGACCAAAGATTTGCTTTGAACCGACCAGATGTTTTAACTTTTACCACAGAATATTTAACCGAAGATATCACATTAGCAGGAGAAATTATGGCTAAATTAAAAATCATGTCTTCCGCTACAGATGCTGATTTTATTGTAAAATTAATTGATATTTATCCACTTGATGAACCACAAAATACAGACAAACCAAATGTTTTATATGCCAATTACCATCAAATGGTACGAAGTGAAGTGATGCCAACTCGTTTTAGAAATAGTTTTGAAACACCAATTGCATTGACACCAAATACGGCGACTGAAGTTAATTTCAGATTACAAGATGTGTTACATACATTTAAAAAAGGGCACAAAATTCAAATACAAATTCAAAGCACTTGTTACCCTTTATTTGCAGTAAATCCTCAAAAATTTCTTGAAAATCCTTACTTGGCTAATAAAGAAGACTATACCAAAGCTTTCATGAAAATATTAAATGAGAGTCATATTGAAGTCGAAATACTAAAATAACACAAAAGCTGTCCTAACCGACAGCTTTTTATTTACTTATAAAAGATTGCTTCATTCTATTCAATAACCTATTTTTGCAATTCGAAAAATGAACTTCGAGTTTAGCAGTAAAAAAATGAATTACCTTTCAGTAGAAAACATATCAAAATCATACGGAGAACGTGTCCTTTTTAAAGACATTTCTTTCGGAATTAATAAAGATCAAAAAATTGCTTTTATAGCGAAAAATGGTTCGGGTAAAACTACCATTATGAATATGATTAATGGTTTTGATGAACCTGATACAGGTCAAGTTGTGATTCGAAAAGGAATTAAAATGGCTTTTTTGAGTCAGAATTTTAATTTACAAGACGAATTAACGATCGAGGAAAGCATTTTTGCTTCAGATAACGAGGTTTTACAAGTTATTAGAAACTACGAAAAAGCGTTAGAAAATCCAGAAGACGAAGACAAATATCAGAAAGCTTTTGATGATATGGATCGTTTTAATGCTTGGGATTTCGAAACGCAATACAAACAAATTCTATCGAAATTAAAATTAGAAGATTTAAAACTGAAAGTAAATAAGCTTTCGGGTGGACAGAAAAAACGTTTGTCCTTAGCAATCATTTTAATTAATCGTCCTGATTTATTAATTCTAGATGAGCCAACCAATCACTTAGATTTAGAGATGATTGAATGGTTAGAAGATTATTTCGCAAAAGAAAATATCACTTTATTTATGGTTACGCACGACCGTTTCTTTTTAGAGCGTGTTTGTAACGAAATTATCGAATTAGATAACGGAAAACTATACCAATACAAAGGAAATTACTCATATTATTTAGAGAAAAAAGAAGAACGTCAAATTTCTGAAAACTCTAGTATTGACAAAGCTCAGAACCTTTTTATTAAGGAATTGGCTTGGATGCGACGTCAACCAAAAGCGAGAACTACCAAATCGAAATCGCGTCAAGATGATTTTTACGTGATTAAAGAAAAAGCGGAAAGTCGCCGTAAGGAAAATGTCGTAGAGCTTGAGATTAACATGGAAAGAATGGGAAGCAAGATTATCGAAATGGTAAAATTGAACAAAAATTTCCCAGACAGAACCATTTTAAAAGACTTTACTTACGCGTTTCAACGTGGCGAACGTATCGGAATTATTGGTAAAAACGGAACAGGAAAATCAACTTTCTTAAACATATTAACCAAAACTATGGAACCAGATTCTGGGAAAGTAATTATTGGTGATACGATTAAAATTGGATATTACACACAAAGTGGAATCAATCCAAAACCAGGTCAGAAAGTAATTGATATCATTAAAGAATACGGAGAATATATTCCACTTACAAAAGGAAAAATCATTTCGGCTTCGCAGTTATTAGAACGTTTCTTATTTGATGCGAAAAAGCAATACGATTTCGTTGAAAAATTAAGTGGTGGTGAATTAAAACGTTTGTATTTATGTACGGTTTTAATTCAGAATCCGAATTTCTTAATTTTGGATGAGCCAACGAACGATTTAGATATTGTGACGTTAAATGTATTAGAAAGTTTCTTATTAGATTTCCCAGGATGTTTACTTGTTGTGAGTCACGACAGATATTTTATGGATAAAATTGTGGATCACTTATTTGTATTTAGAGGTCAGGGAGAAATTGAAGATTTCCCAGGAAATTACTCTGATTTTAGAAGTTATGAAGATTCTGCAGAACCGAAAGTTTTAAATTCAGTTAGTTCCGACAAAGGATCTTGGAAACAAAACAATCCTGCCAAAGCAGGTTTAAATTTCAACGAACAAAAGGAATTCAACAAAATTGAAAAAGAAATTAAAGATTTAGAATACAATAAAAAACAAATTGAACTAGAATTTGCTGATGGCAAAGTAGCTGATGATAAAATTGAAGCAAAAGCGAATGAACTTCAAAAAATCATTCAAACTTTAGAAGAAAAAGAAGAGCGTTGGTTTGAATTGTCAAGCAAAATTGAGTAATTATTTGAACCATTAAGGTATTAAGTTTTCTTAACACCTTAATGGTTTTACATAAATAAAAATGTTACATATTTTAAAATCCTATATAAACTTTATTTGGAATTCCAAAAACGAACACGGTGTGCATTCGCCATTTGTATTTGATTTGGTTACGAAATGCTTTTACGACAAAACGAAATTTCCTGAATATCAAACTTTAAAAAACTACAGAAATTCGCTTTTAGCTAACAAAAACACGATTGAAGTTACCGATTTTGGTGCTGGTTCAAGGGTTTTTAAATCGAATACTAGGCAAATTTCAAAAATTGCTCAAACGGCTGGAATTTCTCCAAAAAGAGCCGAATTATTATTTAGAATTGTACATTATTTTCAACCTGAAAGTATTTTAGAAATTGGAACTTCTTTAGGATTAGCTACTTCTGCGCTTTCTTTAGGAAATAAAAACTCATATTTACTTAGTCTGGAAGGTTGTTACAATACACAATCTGTAACAGAAAATTTGTTTAATAAAGAATTTCCAAATTATAACTTTGAATTTTTAAATGTTGAATTTGGCGAATTTTTTAAAAACACTACAGGTATAAGCGACTGGAACCTAATCTACTTCGATGGAAACCATTCTCAAAAAGCGACTTTAGACTATTTCGAACTATTATTACCAACTATAACCAATACTTCCGTTTGGATTTTTGACGACATTCATTGGTCTGCCGAAATGGAAAACGCTTGGGAAATTATAAAAAAGCATCCAAAAGTAAAAGTTACGATTGATACCTTCCAATGGGGAATCGTGTTTTTTAGAACCGAACAAGAAAAAGAACATTTTGTGATAAGAGTTTAGTGGATAGGAACACAGAATGACAGATTAAACGGATTTACACAGATTTCAACATTAACTT
>JAULXA010000284.1:0-10004 GCA_032118875.1 Flavobacterium sp. | reverse complement strand
CTTGAACATGAATTCTTTATTTCACGTTTTAAATTTAGCTAAAGCGGGAAAAATTAAAAAAATATTTTGGCCTTCAAGTATAGCCGTTTTCGGACCCACAACTCCAAGAGAAAACACACCACAATATACCGTTATGGAACCAAGTACCGTTTACGGAATTTCAAAACAAACTGGTGAACGTTGGGCGGAATATTACCATAAACAATATGGTGTAGACATTAGAAGTATCAGATATCCAGGTTTAATTAGTTGGAGTACGGAAGCTGGTGGCGGAACTACAGATTACGCAGTAGATATTTATCACAAAGCGATTACAGATGGAAAATTTACAAGTTTTTTATCTGAAAATTCGGCTTTACCGATGATGTATATGGACGATGCGATAAAAGCTACTATTAGTATTATGCAAGCGGATGCTGATGATATTAAAATTCGTTCTTCGTACAATTTATCAGGAATGAGTTTTACTCCGAAACAATTGGCAGAAGAAATCACGAAACATTATCCAAACTTCACCATTACTTACGAACCAGATTTCCGTCAGAAAATTGCAGACAGTTGGCCAGCAAGTATTGACGACAGTTTTGCGAGAGCAGATTGGGGTTGGAAAAACGATTTCGATATTGAAAACATGACCGTTGATATGTTTAAGAATTTGAAAGAAACGATTTATAAATAGCATACAAAAAAAGCAACTTTTTAGAAGTTGCTTTTTTTATTTAATGTCATATAAAGATTTACTCGCCTTTTTTTAGCTTTTCAATTTCCTTGTCCTCAATAAGAGATTTTATTTTTACAACTTCATCAGTATTATCATTTGGAATGGTCATGGACAACACATAATGTTTTATTTTCCAGTTTCCTTTTTCGTCCATAACTAAAACACCGCTTCCGCGACAAATTTTCATTTGTGTGTTTAGTAATTCATCAAACCAAACTGTTTTGTTATCAGAAGAAAAATAAATATTTCTTTCTAAAGCGGTAAAATTCCATGCTCGACCTCTATCAAAATAAGGTTTGGCAAATTTTATAAATTCTTCTTTATTCCAGTTTTCAGTTGGGTCAGTTCCGATGTAAATGGCATCTTCTGTCAACACGTCAAAATAAGCATTGAAATTAGCTTGACCTGCTGCTTTATGCCAATTATCTAATATTAAATTAATTTCCGCTTTCACATTTAAATTGTTTTTTGGTTGCGAAGATTTACATCCGAATAAAACCAATCCTACTAATACAATTATAATTTTTCTCATTCTAATAATTTTTTAGATACCGTACTACTAGCAATTTTAGAAGCTATAAAACCTAATATTACAATCGTAAACAATACAATTAATATATTTTTGGTTTCGAAAACCACTGGATAGGCTAATGAAGGTGTAATCATTATTAATTCAAATTGTTGTTGAATTAAAACTACGATAATTCCTAAAATTAAACCTAAAATTCCACCAAAAATAGAAATAATATTTCCTTGAAACAAGAAAATGTTTTTCAAGTATTTAATTTCAGTTCCTAAATTATATAAAGTTTTCAGATTGCTTTTCTTTTCGATAATCATCATAATAATCGCGCCAATTAAATTGAATAAGGCGATTATAATAACCAAAGTAAAAATAAGATAAACAGCAATGTTTTCCGTATTTAGCATTTTATACAAAGCATCATTTAATTGCGCTCTGTTTTTAACTTTTACCTGATTTGGGAATATGTTATTAATCGTTTCAATCGCATCTGATTCAGATACGTTTGGCGCCATTTTAAAATCGATATACGTTAACTGATTCGGTTTGTAATTTAATAAATCTTGCGCTAATGGAATTGCAGCAAAAATATATTTTTCATCAATATCTTCGCTAACTTGAAAAATTCCAGAAGTTAGTAATGGTGCTTTATTAAAAGCGTCATCTGGATTTTCAATTAATCCTGATCCAGGTTTTGGAATATATACTTCTAAAATATTATTAAAATCGAAAAGTCCTAAAGCCAATTTTCTTGAAATTCCAGAACCTACAACTACTTGATTGGTGTTAGATTCAAGCCAATTTCCAGTGTATAAAAATTTATCGAAACCATTTACGGCACAAAAATTAGCATCAACACCTTTTAAATAAGCAACATGTTCCTTATTATTATAGTAGAACAAAGCGCGTTCCTCTACAATTTTAGTATACTTGGCGAATTCATTAGCAGCTTTTAATTTGTTTTCTTGAATATCAGAAATGAAGAATGATTTTCCTTTAAGAGTTTCAATACGTAAATCGGGATCAGTAGCATTGGTGAAACTTAAACTGAAATCGCGCAGGCCGCTAAAAACAGAAAGCACTACAAAAAGCGCCATAGCTCCAACTATAATTCCAAAAGAAGCAATAAAAGTAATTACGTTTATAGCGGTAGTTTTAGACAAACTAAAAGCATATCTTTTGGCTATGTAAAACGGAAAATTCAATTTATGATCTTTTTCT
Source organism: Flavobacterium sp. (assembly GCA_032118875.1). Taxonomy (GTDB): domain Bacteria; phylum Bacteroidota; class Bacteroidia; order Flavobacteriales; family Flavobacteriaceae; genus Flavobacterium. Next base: position 7,539 of record JAULXA010000284.1, on the reverse strand, counting down.
TTTTTCTAATAATTCTGGGTTTTCAATTGGGTTTTCTTTTCCTGAAAGTGCATTGTCAATTTTTTCAATATAATCCAAACTATCATCTATAAAGAAAATCAAGTTAGGTACTCTTCTTAATTGCAATTTAACACGTTGCGATAAATCGTGCTTAATTAGGGGCGCGTTACTTTTGATAGCTGCCAATAATTCTGGTCCTTTTTCTGAAGGAAAAACACTTAAATAAACCTTCGCAATTGATAAATCTGACGTAACATTCACTTTTGATACTGAAATAATTAGGTTAGAAATAGAATTTTTTCTAATCTCACCTTGTAAAATATCAACTAAGTCTGTTTGCAATAATGCGCCAATTTTTTTTTGTCTATTTGTTTCCATGGTGCAAAAATACAATTTTTACAAACAAAATAAGCAGATTTAAAATTTTGAATGATTATTTTTGCATATTAATACGTAAACAAATGAGAAAAATAGAACATATTGGTATTGCAGTTCATGATTTAGAAAATTCTAACGAATTATTTTCAAAACTTTTTGGTCAACCTGCTTATAAAACAGAAGAAGTAGAAAGCGAAGGTGTAAAAACTTCATTTTTTATGTGTGGCCCAAATAAAATTGAATTACTAGAAGCTACGAATGAAAATAGTCCAATCGCTAAATTTTTAGAGAAAAAAGGGGAAGGCATTCACCATATAGCTTTTGATGTTGAAAATATCTATACTGAAATAGAACGCCTTAAAGGTGAAGGATTTACAGTTTTAAATGAAACTCCAAAAAAAGGAGCAGACAATAAGTTAGTTGTTTTTTTACATCCGAAAAGCACGAATGGAGTTTTAATAGAATTATGTCAGGAAATAGCCATACAATAATAAGTTATCGTTAATTTTAAAGAATCTTTTAAAAAAAATTTGCACCTAATATAAATAAGCCCTAATATTGCACTCTCAAAACTGGTCCTATAGCTCAGTTGGTTAGAGCACCTGACTCATAATCAGGTGGTCCCTGGTTCGAGCCCAGGTGGGACCACTTTTTTTTAAAAAAAAGTAAAAAATAATTGCATTTAACATTTTATTTTATATTTTCGTAAAATCAAATGTTAAAAAAAATAAAAAGTAATATGAAAAATAATTTTGCCCAAATCTTTTTTCTTATAGTTTCGGCTTTAAGTTCTGTGCAAATGTTTGCTGCAGATCCCCCACCGCCACCTCCGGCACCACCGCCTGTTGGTCTACCAATTGACAGTGGAGTTGTTGTGTTATTTTTTATTGCACTAATAACGGGATACTTTATTACACAAAAAATATATAACAAGAAAGCTCCTAATTAGGGGTTTTTTTTGCTTTAAAACATATCCCTATGAAAAAACTAACCTTACTGCTTCTGTTAATTTCAAATTTTTTGTCCTCTCAAACATGGCAACCATTACCAGGAATTGCAGTATTGGTTAATAACATTAATAACCAACGTTTTGATGATGTTTTTTTCTTAAACGAAAACTTAGGCTGGGCGGTCAATGGCTATTATTATGGAGTTTACAAAACTACTGATGGTGGTGCAAATTGGATTTCACAAACCTCTGGCAGTATGTTAGATAGTTCCCATTATTTTAGAAGTGTTGAATTTTTAAATGAAAACATTGGGTTTATAGGCACCTTAAATGGAAAATTTTACAAAACAACAGATGGCGGAACCACTTGGGATTTAGTAACAAATATTACTCCAAATCCAGTTGCTATTTGTGGTTTAGATTGCGTTGGCACATCAACAATTTATGGTTGTGGCGCATATTTTACTCCAGCACTTATTATTAAATCTACAGATAGCGGAAACACTTGGCAATATATTGACATGTCTGCTTATGCTGATGCACTTGTTGATATTAATTTTGTAACTGAAAACATAGGATACGCTTTAGGAAACAAATCTAATGGAGGTGTGATTTTAAAAACTACGGACGGTGGCTTATCTTGGACAGAAATTTTAAATTCTGGAACGGTTGGAGATTATTTTTGGAAGTTTCAAATTTTAAGTTCTAATCCAAATATCATGTTTAGCGCTGTAGAAGCCGTAGCACCAAACCCTGGAAGACTAGCAAAAAGCATTGACGGCGGAGCAACTTGGAGTTTTACAAATGCTCCTGAAAGTGTTGTACAAGCTGTTGGATTTTTAAACGAAAACAGAGGATGGATGGGCGGTCACACCACTGGTTTTTATGAAACTTTAGACGGCGGTGTTACATGGACAAACACAGGCGTTGGAAGTAATTTAAATAGAATACTTTTTATTGGAAATACAGCTTATGCATGTGGCACAACAATTTATAAATTTGCAAACAACCTTTCAACTGTTGACTTTACAGATAGAGAAAGAACACCTTTAAGAGTAAATATTTCTCCAAATCCTTTATCTGATAAATTAAATATTGAAATTGAATTTTTAGCCCAAGATCATATTTTAATTGATTTATACAACAGCGCCGGAAAATTAGTAAAAAGATTAATCAAAGATGACGTAAATTCTGTAGGAACAAAAAATTATACTTTCGATTTCCCATTTCCATCAGGAACATATTTTATTGATTTTCATACCAATACCGGAAGACAATCTGCAAAAATTATAAAAAAATAATTACTTTTGAAGTTCGTACATTCTCGCAATATACTTTCCTACCACATCAAATTCTAAATTTACTTTTGTACCAATTTCAAAAGCATGAAAAATCGTATTTTCATAAGTATAAGGGATAATCGCCACGCTAAAACTGTCTTTTTTAGAGTTCACAACAGTTAAACTCGTACCATTTATAGTAATCGAACCTTTTTCTATTGTAATGTTATTTAAAGCAGTATCGTACTCAAAAGTAAATACCCAACTACCTTCTTTATCTTCAATATTTGTACAAATTGCTATCTGATCCACGTGACCTTGGACAATATGTCCGTCCAATCGATCGCCTAATTTCATAGCTCTTTCAATATTGACTTTATCACCAATTTGCCATGAACCTAAAGTGGTTTTATCAATCGTTTCTTTTATGGCAGTTACCACATGTTTGTCGTCAAATAAATTCACAACGGTCAAACACACACCATTATGTGCCACACTTTGGTCAATTTTCAATTCATTTGTAATTTTTGTTTGAATTGTTAAGTGTATATTTTCCTGATCTTTTTTAATATCTGAAATTATTCCAAGAGTTTCTACGATACCTGTAAACATATGACGGTTTATTTTTATAAATTTGCATCAAAATTAAGAAATAAAAATGGTAAAACATTCCGAAAATATAATTGTTGGTGTTTCTATTGGAGACATGAACGGCATTGGACCAGAAGTAATATTAAAAACGTTTGAAGATACTCGAATGTTAGAAATATGTACACCTGTTATTTTTGCTAATGCTAAAATTGTTTCGTTTTTAAAAAAATCGTACAATTTAAACGCATTCATTCAAGGAATTGACAAATTAGATCAGATCGTTTTAGGGAAAATAAACGTTTTAAATGTATGGCGCGAAGGTGTTAATTTAGAAAACGGAAAACTAGACGAGGAAATTGGAAAATACGCAATAAAATCTTTTCAAGCTGCTACGGATGCTTTAAAAAATAACCAAATTGATGTTTTAGTTACAGCACCAATCAACAAATACAACATTCAAGCAGAAGATTATAAATTTGCGGGTCATACTGATTATTTAAACGAACAATTAGATGGAGATGCGTTAATGTTCATGATTCATGAAGACATTAAAGTGGGTTTAATTACAGATCATGTGCCCATAGCAGAATTATCAAAGCATATCAATTCAAAATTAATTGAGAAAAAAATCACAACCATAAACAAAAGTTTAATTGCCGATTTCAAAATTAATAAACCGAAAATTGCCGTTTTAGGATTGAATCCACACAGCGGTGATAATGGTGTCATTGGAAAAGAAGACGATGAAATTGTAAAACCAAGCTTAGAGAAAATTTTCAAAAGTGGTATTCAAGTTTTTGGACCTTTTTCTGCTGATAGTTTTTTTGGTTCAAACCAATATAAAAATTACGACGCAGTTGTGGCGATGTATCACGATCAAGGATTAATTCCTTTTAAAACACTTTCTTTTGGCGAAGGAGTAAATTTTACAGCAGGATTAAATAAGGTAAGAACATCTCCAGATCATGGAACTGGTTTTGATATTGCCGGTAAAAATATAGCGAATGAAGGTTCGTTCAGAGAAGCGGTTTATAGTGCGATAGATATCTATAAAAACAGAATCGAATATAATGAACTAACCAACAATCCATTAAAAAAAGCATCTGGAAAAGTTTAATTTAAAAAAAAGCAAAGAAAATTATTGTAATTCCAATATTTTTGTATCTTTGCACACCCTTATAAAAAGGGGAAAACTGATAGTATGGAAAAATTAAAAGATTTTTTAATCCCATTTTCAGGATTAAAACTGGGTAAACACCAGTTTGAGTTTCAAGTAAACAATACGTTCTTTACTCATTTTGGATATGATGAATTTAACAGTTCTGACATCAAAATGAAAGTCATATTAGAGAAAAAAAGCAATATGCTTGAACTGAATTTTTCACACAAAGGAACTGTAAATGTTGCTTGTGATTTAACCAATGAAGATTTTGATTTACCAATAAAAGGGAAAATGAAATTGATAGTTAGATTTGGAGAAGAATTTAATGATGAGAATGATGAATTTATCATCTTACCTCATGATGAGTTTCAAGTAAATGTTGCCCAGTATATTTATGAAATGATTGTGTTGTCTGTTCCAACAAAAAGAATTCACACCGGCATAAAAGACGGAACATTACAAACAGAAGCATTACAGAATTTGGAAAAATTTTCTCCTACTGAAACAAAAACAACAGAAATAAAAGAAATAGACCCTAGATGGGACGGTTTAAAGAAACTATTAACGGATAAATAATTTTGCAAAATGGCACATCCAAAGAGAAAAATCTCGAAAACTAGAAGAGACAAAAGAAGAACGCATTACAAAGCATCTGCACAACAGATTGCAACTTGCGTAATTACAGGTGAAGCTCACTTATACCACAGAGCTTACTGGCATGAAGGAAAAATGTATTACAGAGGTCAAGTTGTTATCGACAAGACTGAAGCAATGGTATAATTACATTACAATAAATGAGAAACTCTCACTCACGTGAGAGTTTTTTTATTTTAAGTAAAATTATATAATAGTATTTTTAGAAAATTCCGAAATATTTCGTAATTTTCGCCTCTTTACGCACATAAATTTGCAAAGAAAATTATTTATTTATGAATAAAATTACTGCCGCAATTACTGCAATTGGCTCGTATGTACCAGAATACGTATTATCAAATCAAGTTTTAGAAACTTTAGTTGATACAAATGACGAATGGATAACATCTAGAACCGGAATAAAAGAGAGAAGGCTTTTAAAAGAAGAAGGCGAAGGAACCTCTTTCCTTGCCATAAAAGCTGCTCAAAATCTCTTAGAAAAAGCAAAACTAGACCCAAAAGAAATAGACTTGGTAATCATGGCGACTACCACTCCAGATATGCCTGTGGCATCAACTGGTGTATATGTTGCAACTCAAATTGGAGCTACAAACGCTTTCGCTTACGATTTACAAGCTGCTTGTTCCAGTTTTCTTTTTGGAATGTCAACCGCTGCTGCTTTTATTCAGTCTGGAAAATATAAAAAAGTTTTATTAATTGGAGCGGATAAAATGTCTTCAATTATTGATTATACCGACAGAGCAACATGTATTATCTTTGGCGATGGTGCTGGAGCCGCTTTGTTCGAACCTAATTTTGAAGGTTTAGGATTACAAGATGAAATCCTAAAATCTGATGGAATTGGTAGAGAGTTTTTAAAAATCGACGCAGGTGGTTCTATTTTACCTCCTTCAGAAGAAACAATTAAAAACAAACAACATTTTGTATTCCAAGATGGAAAAACGGTTTTCAAACACGCCGTATCTGGAATGGCTGATGTGAGCGAAAAAATAATGGAACGCAATAACTTGTCTCACGATGATGTTAATTGGTTAATCGCACATCAAGCAAACAAAAGAATTATTGACGCGACTGCAAACAGAATGAATGTAGACGAATCTAAAGTATTAGTAAATATTCACAGATATGGAAACACCACTTCTGCCACTTTACCTTTACTTTTAGCAGATTTCGAAGATAAATTTAAAAAAGGAGACAATTTAATTTTTGCCGCTTTTGGTGGAGGATTCACATGGGGATCTATCTATTTAAAATGGGCTTATTAACAATAACAAACTATAACTAAACAACTTTATTATGGATTTAAAAGAAATTCAAAACCTAATCAAATTTGTATCTAATTCTGGAGTAGCAGAAGTAAAATTAGAAACTGGTGATGTAAAAATTACAATTAGAACTACTTTAGAAGGTAATTCTCCTGATATCACTTACGTACAACAAGCTCCAATGCAACAAGCTATTCAGCAAGCTGCACCTGTTGCTCCTGTTGCTGCCGCTCCAGTTGCCGCAACACCAGCAGATACAACCGCTGAAGATAACGCTAAATATATCACTATCAAGTCGCCAATGATTGGTACTTTATACAGAAAACCATCTCCAGACAAACCAATGTTTGTTGAAGTTGGAAGTACAATTAACAAAGGAGATGTAGTTTGTGTAGTAGAAGCTATGAAATTATTCAACGAAATTGAATCTGAAATTTCAGGTAAAATTATAAAAGTTTTAGTTGACGATTCTTCTCCTGTTGAATTTGACCAACCTTTATTTTTAGTTGACCCATCATAATTATTTTGAAATTCCAATAGTCAAAATACAAATTCCAATATTGGATTTTGGGATTTGGGATTTGTAATTTTAAAATTTAAAAAGTTATGTTTAAAAAAATATTAATTGCCAATAGAGGTGAAATCGCTCTACGTGTTATTCGTACATGTAAAGAAATGGGAATCAAAACAGTTGCTGTTTATTCTACTGCGGACGCCGAAAGTTTACACGTAAAATTTGCTGACGAAGCAGTTTGTATTGGACCTCCACCAAGTAATTTATCTTACTTGAAAATGTCTAACATTATTGCCGCAGCAGAAATTACAAATGCAGATGCCATTCACCCAGGTTATGGTTTCTTATCTGAAAATGCAAAATTTTCTAAAATTTGTCAAGAGCATAACATCAAATTTATTGGTGCTTCTCCAGAAATGATTGACAGAATGGGAGATAAAGCTTCAGCTAAGTCAACTATGATTGAAGCAGGTGTACCATGTGTACCAGGTTCTGTTGGGATTTTAGAATCGTACGAACAAGCAGAACAATTAGCTTCAGAATTCGGATATCCAGTTATGCTTAAAGCAACTGCTGGTGGTGGTGGAAAAGGAATGCGTGCGGTTTGGAAACAAGAAGATTTATTAAAAGCATGGGAAAGTGCTCGTCAAGAGTCTGCCGCTGCTTTTGGTAATGATGGTATGTATTTAGAAAAATTAATTGAAGAACCAAGACATATTGAAATTCAAGTTGTTGGCGATTCATTT
>JAULXA010000283.1:0-2813 GCA_032118875.1 Flavobacterium sp. | reverse complement strand
GGTGGCAATAGTCATCAAATAAATCATAAAAGTTATTTTTCAAACTTATTGTTCAATTCTATTATTAGTAATACGAAACATAAATTTATTACTGGAATTAACTTTAATTACGATAGTTTTCAAGAAAATTTACAAGTTAATTTTACGAAAAATTACGACAGAATTGATACGTCAATCGGTTCGTTTTTTGAATATGCTTATGATAATTTAAATAATTTCAGTTTTGTTTTAGGTGCAAGAGCCGATAATCATAACAGATTAGGTTTGTTTTTCACACCAAGAGCACACGTTAAATACAATCCGTTTGAAAAAACAACGTTACGATTTTCAGTAGGAAGAGGAAAAAGAGCTTCCAATATGTTTGTGGAGAACATCAATGTATTAGCTAGTTCTAGAGATGTAATTGTAAATGATGAAAACGGAAAACTATATGGTTTAAATCCAGAAATTGCTTGGAATTACGGTACAAGTTTAATTCAGAAATTTTACCTTTTCGGAAAAGAAAATGAGATTGTAGTTGATTATTATAAAACAGATTTCAGTAACCAAATTGTGGTGGATTTAGAAAATCCAAGACAAGTTACCTTTTCCAATTTAAAAGGGAAAAGTTATGCGGAATCTTTTCAAATTGAATGGAATATTACTTTAATGCGACATTTAAATGTAAGAACAGCATATAAATATTTGAATGTTAAAACGGATTACGCGACTGGACTATTAGACAAGCCACTACAAGCTAAAAACAGATTTTTTGCTAATATTGCTTACGAAACGCACATCTTAGATAAAGGACAACAATGGAAATTTGATGCTACTTTCAACTGGATTGGAGAACAACGTTTACCCAATACTTTAGCCAATCCAACACAATATCAATTACCAGCGTATTCGCCAAATTATCAATTGATCAATGCACAAGTAACTAGAACTTTTTCTAGTACATTTGAAATGTATTTAGGTGCTGAAAATTTAGGAAACTTTAAGCAAAAGAACGCAATTATTGCTTCAGACAATCCAAATAGCCCGTATTTTGATAGTACCATGATTTATGGTCCAGTTTTTGGTAATATGTTTTATGCAGGTTTACGATTTAAAATAAAAGCAAAAAAAGAAGTAGTTGTATCAGAAAATAAAGAAGTAGAAAATCATAGTAATCATTAAAAATAATATCATGAAAAAATTAGTATTAGTTGTATTATTCGCGTTTTTAGGAATAAATGTAAACGCTCAGGAGAAACCTAACAAAAATAAGAAAGCTCAAGTTGAAGTAAATGGTGTTTGCGAAATGTGTAAAAAACGTATCGAAAAAGCAGCGTATTCAGTAAAAGGAGTGAAAAGCGCGACTTGGCATTCAGACCATCAAGATTTACATTTAATCATTGATGAAACAAAATGTAAAGTAATTGATGTAGAAAAAGCGATTGCAAAAGTGGGACATGACACGCAAGATGTTAAAGCTACTGATGCAGAATATGATAAAGTTCATGGATGTTGCAAATACAGATCTGACGAAAAGCACTAGCTAAACAAAAGTTAAAATAAATTATTATATTTGGATTAACTAACCAATTAAATTATTTATTATGCCTTTTAATTTTTATGCAATTTTAGCAGCAACATTTGTTTCATTAGTTGTAGGTTTTGTTTGGTACAATCCGAAAGTTTTTGGAACCATTTGGATGCAAGAAACGGGAATGACTGAAGAAAAAGCCCAACAAGGAAATATGGCTAAAATCTTCGCATTAACCATTTTTTATTCGTTTTTGATTTCATTTATGTTGTCTGGAATGGTAATTCACCAAATTGGTGCTTTAGGAATGACTGGTGGCGATGAATCAATTGCTTTGCCTTCCTACGCTGCTTTCATGGCAGATTATGGAAATGCATTTAGAAGTTTTCAACATGGAGCACTTCATGGATGTATGACAGGAGTGTTGTTTGTTTTGCCAATTACAGCAATTAATGGTTTATTTGAACAAAAATCTTGGAAATATATCTTAGTTACTGGTGGTTTCTGGGTCGTTTCTTTAACAATCATGGGAGCAATTATTTGCGGATGGAAATAATTAACATTTTATTATAAAATAGAAGTCCTACATTTGTAGGACTTTTTTATGCCTTTTGAGAAAAATTACTACAAAAATATTTGATAAAATTCAGGATTTACCAGAAAATTGGAATACAGTTGCTGCTGAAAACCATTTTCTGCAATTGCCGTATTTAAAGGTTTTAGAACTTTCTGCACCAACTAATATGCAATGCTTTTATATTGGTTTTTTTGAAAATGCCGAATTAATAGGCGTTTCATTAGCTCAATATTTAGATTTGAATAAATTAGAATCTTTTGGAGAAAGAGACAGTTGTTTCAAAACCTACATTCGAAATTTTATTTTCCGAAATTTTGCTTCTCACACTTTGTTTATTGGAAACAATATGATTACCGGACAAAATAGTTCTACTTTCAATAAAAAAATTAGTTTTCAAGAAATTAGTACAATTTTAATGCAAAGTTCTCAGGAATTAGTGGCTTATTTCAAACAAAAAGGTATAAAAATTCACTTGGTTTCTTTTAAAGATTTTTACCAAGATTGTGCTACCGAATTTAAAAATCACGCTTTTGCGAAAGTGTATGAGTTTAATACACAACCTAACATGATTTTTGAATTGCCATCCACTTGGCTTTCGAAGGATGATTATTACAATTCGTTTTCAAAAAAATATAGAGACCAATATAAAAGAGCACACAAAAAATTTGAAGGCATTTTAGTCAAAGAATTAGATGTTGATGAGGTTGTTTTTCACGAAACAAGAAT